>NZ_JBEXCV010000015.1:0-91844 GCF_040605455.1 Embleya sp. NPDC005575
GGCAGGGGGGCGGCGGCGCCGCCGCGGAGCCCCGGCTGTCGGATCCCTATGTCCTGTCGGCGGGACAACCGGCCCGGCAGGGTGTCCGCACGGTCGTCCCTTGCACGGGGTTTCCCCGGCCATTTACCTTGGCGTCGCGACGACCCCCGGGTGCGCGTATCGAGTACGTGATCAATGCCGGGACAAGATCGCGGACATCGCAAGCCGACCACGGCTTGTCGACGAATACCTGACTCGCGAATACCTGTGGAACGGCCGCTCGGTGCAGCGTTCTTCGAGCGGCAGCCGATTTCGATCGACACCACAATATGCTGCCGTCACGACCACGCAGACGTCCTTCCCGAAGGACCCGGCCGCCTACCGCAATCCGCCGCCGAGATTCGGCTCCGTCGCATGTGCGCACCGGCGGGCAGCGAAGAAAGGACGCCGGCGGCCGTGCCGGCGACGACGGTCCGGGAAAGGACCGGCGGTGGCGTGGGCGCGCATTCCCGGTCGGCGGAGAAAGGAAAGGCTGTCAATGGAATCGTGGTCGCGGGTCCACCCGAGAGGTGGACAGGAGCAGGCGTCGGGACCACACGCCGCGCCTTCGAGTGCGTCGGTGTCGCTCGTGAAGGAAGTATCGGGGCTGTGGGGGGAATACCTCGACGGTCGCGAAGTCGGGCCGGATGACGACTTCTTCGCGATCGGCGGCAATTCGCTGATCGGGATCAAGATCATCGACCGAGTTTCCCGGGACTACGGCGTCGAACTGTCCGTGCGCGACTTCTACCTGGCGCAGACCCCGGCCCGGGTCGCCGAGTTGATCGAGCAGGGGAGGGCACGGACGTGAGGTTGACGCCGGGTGCCGCGCGCGACATCGACCTCGACCGCGTCGACCTGTTCGACCTGGACCTCTACACCTCGGGGGATCCGCACGGAATCTGGGACGTGATGCGGGCGAAGGCGCCCCTGCACCACCAGATCCTCCCCGACGGCCGGGAGTTCTGGTCGGTGACCCGCTACGACGACGTCTGCCGCGTGCTCGGCGACCACCGGGAATTCACCTCGGAGCGCGGCACCGTGGTCACCCACCTCGGGGTGGACGACGTCGCGGCGGGCAAACTGCTGACGTCCACCGACCCGCCGCGGCACACCCAGGTGCGCAGGGCGATCGGCGCCAAGCTCACCGCGCGGGCGGTGGCGTCCTGGCGGGACCGGATCCGGCAGTCGATCGTGCGCTTTCTCGAACCGGCCCTGGACGGCGACACCTTCGACCTGGCCGAGCAGGCCCTGCGCCTCCCGGCGATCGTCACCGGCCCGCTGTTGGGGATCCCGGAGCGGGACTGGGACGAACTCGTGCAGTTGACCGCGATGGTGACGGCCCCCTCGGACCCGCACTTCCAACACGGCAGCGAAGCCGCGACGCTGGCCATCTCCCACCACGAACTCGTCACCTACGTCACGGACTGGGTCAAACGGCGGCGGGCGACCGGAGGCGAGGACGGGAGCCTGCTCGACCACCTCATGAGCGTGCGCGCGGGAGACGCGCCGCTGACCGACGAGGAGATCGCGCTCGACGGCTACAGCATCCTGCTGGGCGCCAACGTGACGACGCCGCACACCGTCTCGGGCACGGTGCTCGCGCTCGTCGAGCGGCCCGAGCAATTCGAGAAGGTGCAGGCCGACCCGTCGCTGGTCCCGAACCTGGTCGACGAAGGACTGCGCTGGACTTCGGCCGCCTGTAACTTCATGCGGTACGCGGTGAGCGACACCCGGATCGGCGGGGGCACGATCCCGGCCCGCGGCGCGGTCGTCGCGTGGATCGGGTCGGCCAACCGCGACGAGTCCCAGTTCGCCGATCCGCACGAGTTCGACGTGACGCGGAACGCGAGCCGCCAGGTCGCGTTCGGGTTCGGGCCGCACTACTGCATCGGGGCGCCGCTGGCCCGGATGACCCTGCGGATCTTCTTCGAGGAACTGCTCCTGCGGTTCGGGTCGATCGAACTCGACGGCGAGCCACAGCACTTGCGGTCGTACTTCATCGCCGGGATGACCCACCTCCCGATCGTCGCCCAGAAACGAAAGACGCCATGACCTCCGGCTCCAGCACCGCCACGCCGCCATGGTTCGTCCGCCGGCCCACCGACCACCCCGCCCGGATCTTCTGCTTTCCCTACTCCGGGTCCGGAGCGTCGGCCTTCAGCGCCTGGCCGGCCGCGATCGACGACGTCGAGGTCTGCCCGGTGCAGTTCCCCGGCCGCGAGAACCGGTTGGCCGAACCCCACTACGGCACCTACGAGAACCTGGCCGCCGGCCTGATCGACCCACTGGCGCCGCTGCTCGACCGGCCGTTCGCGTTCTTCGGGCACTGTGCGGGCGCGCTGCCCGCGTTCGAGACCGTGGTCCGGCTCGCCGAACGGGGTCTGCCCGGGCCGGACTGCTTCTTCGTATCGGGCCAGCCCGCACCGCACGACGCCTCGGGCGACCGGATGCTCACCATGACCGAATCCGAACTACGGGCCGAGGTGGAGTCGTTCATCCGCGGCCGGGGGATCGAGCCGCGGCCGGACATGGTCGACATGGGCCTGGCCGTGCTGCTCCGTGATCACGCCGCCGCGCGCGATTACCGGCGGACGGAGCCGGTCGAGGTGCGATGCCCCATCGTCGTGCTGCACTGGCGGGACGACCCCGAGGTGAGCCTCGACCGGCTCGACGGGTGGCGGCAGTACTCGGATTCGGTCGACATCCGGGTTGTCGACGGCGGGCACTACGACTTCATGCACGCCCCGGACGAGCTGCGGAAGTTGTTGACCTCTTGGCGGTGAAGGAAATGCCGCCCGTGAGAGCCGTACGCCGAGGGAACCGGAAGGGAATCGTATGAGTGGCACAGCCACCGATATTGCCGTCATCGGGATGTCGTGCCGTTTCCCCGGCGTGCGCAACCCGGGTGAGTTCTGGCGCTTGCTACTCGACGGGAAGTCGACCGTCGGAACGTTTCCGAAGCAGCGGGCGGTCGACTCGAAGCACCCGTCCCACCCGGACGCCGCCACCGTGAACTCGGGTTCGTTCCTCGACTCCATCGACGGGTTCGACGCGGAGTTCTTCGATACGGGTTCGGCGGAGGCAGCCGCCATGGACCCCGTCCAGCGCCTGGGGTTGGAGCTCGCCTGGGAGGTCGTCGAAGACGCCCGTGTGCCGGCGACCGCGCTCGCGGGCCGCGAGATCGATGTCCTGGTCGGCGCCGCGCCCTCCGGGTACGAGCTGCTGCGCAAGCAGTCCGGCAGCGACCGGGACGACCACTACGCCGCGCTCGGTTCGAGCGGTGCGTTGATCGCGAATCGGATCTCGAGCCTATTCGACGTCCGCGGCATGAGCTTTTGCGCGGACTCGGGCCAGTCATCCTCACTCGTGTCGTTGGCGCTGGCCTGCGAACGCATCCGGAGCGGGGCGGTCGACATGTCGATCGTCGGTGGCGTGCACCTGATCGCCGATCCGGAAACGGGGCTGGGCCTGGCGAATCTGGGCGCCCTGTCGCCCGACGGCCGCTGCTACACCTTCGACGAACGGGCCGGCGGTTTCGTCCGGGGAGAGGGTGGGGCGTTCGTCCTGCTGAAGCGGCTCGATCACGCCGTCGCCGATGGCGATCACATCTACGCGGTGGTGCGCGGCTGGGCCGTCGGCAGTGCCGGCGCGTCCACCCGGATGCCGGATCCCAGCCCCGGCGCGCAGGCGGCAACCGTGCTGTCCGCTCTCGAACGCGCGGCTGTTTCGTTCGACGGTGTCGACTACGTCGAGGCCCACGGCACCGGTACCCGACTCGGCGATCCGGCTGAGATATCCGGCCTGCGCGAGGTGTTCCGGGAAACCGGCCGGAGCCGCCCCCTGGTGATCGGCTCGGTGAAGACGAATGTCGGGCACCTGGAGCCGGCTGCGGGAATCGTCGGCTTCGTGAAGGCGGCGCTGTGCGTGGACCGCGCCCGGCTGGTCGCGAGTCTGAACTTCCGGTCACCGAACCCCGCCATCCCCGACTTCCTCGAGGACTTCGAAGTCCTCGCAGCCGCGCGGCCCTGGCCGAGCACGCCGGATCGGCCGCGCCGGGCCGGGGTGTCGGCGTTCGGGATGGGCGGCACGAACGCGCACGTGATCCTTGAGCAGGCGCCGGAGGCGCAGACCGGATCCCGTGTCGCGGGTGAGGGCCCCGCCACCGGCGTTTTTGGGGTGCCGCCGTGGGTGTTGTCGGCGCGCTCGGAGCAGGCGTTGCGGGAACAGGCGGCGCGGTTGCGGGATTTCGTGGCCGCGGACGCGTCGGTGTCGGCGGCCGATGTGGGGTATTCCCTGGTGTCGACGCGGTCGTTGTTCGAGCACCGGGCAGTGGTGCTGAGCGGTGGCCGTGCGGAGTCGGCGGCCGACCTGGACCAGGTGGCGGCGGGCGGGGATTCGGCGCGGGCGATTCGCGGGGTGGCCGCAGGGCCGCTGGGTCCGGTCGTCTTCGTGTTCCCCGGCCAGGGGTCGCAGTGGGTGGGCATGGGCAGACAGCTGTACGCGGAGTCGGAGGTCTTCGCGCGCGGGATCGACGAGTGCGCGCGGGCTCTGGAGCCGTGGGTGGACTGGTCACCGGTGGACGTGGTGACCGGTGCGAAGTCGGCCGCGTCGCTGGACCGGGTGGATGTGGTCCAGCCGGTGTTGTTCGCCGTGATGGTGTCGTTGGCCCGGGTGTGGCGGTCGCTGGGCGTGGTCCCCGATGCCGTGGTGGGGCACTCGCAGGGCGAGATCGCCGCGGCGTGCGTGTCGGGCGCGCTCTCGCTCCGGGACGCGGCGCGGGTCGTTGCGGTGCGCAGCCGGGCATTGACCGATCTGGCCGGCTCGGGCGGGATGAGTGCGGTGTCCGCGTCTCCCGAATGGGTTCGGGACCGGTTGCGGCAGTGGTCCGGGCGGCTCGCCACGGCAGCGGTCAACGGGCCGGCGTCGGTGGTGATCTCCGGGGACGACGAGGCGCTGGACCGGTTCGCCGCGATGGCAGCCGATGACGGGGTCCGGGTGCGACGGGTCAAGGTGGACTACGCGTCGCACTCCCACCACGTCGAACGCATCCGTGATCGTCTGCTCGCGGCGACTTCGGGTCTTTCGCCGAGGAAATCGGAGGTGGACTTCCACTCCACGGTCACCGGGGGACTGCTCGACACGGATGTGCTCGACGGCTCGTACTGGTACGACAACCTGAGCTCGACGGTGCGTTTCGGCGAGGTTGTCGAGCACCTGATGCGAGACCGCGGTGGTGTGTTCGTGGAAGTCGGTCCGCATCCGGTGCTCGCCGTGGCGATGGAGGAGACCGCCGACGCGCTGGCGGCCTCACCGGTGGTGGTGGGCACCTTGCACAAGGACGACGGGAGTGCCGGCAAGGTCCTGGCGTCGCTGGCCGAACTGCATGTGCGGGGTGTGCCGGTGAACTGGGAGGCGGTGTTCGCCGCCCACCGGCCCCGCCGGATCGACCTGCCGACCTACGCGTTCCAGCGGCAGCGGTACTGGCTGACAGCGCCCGACGACACCGGCACCACGCCCCCGGGTGCCCTCGCGCGTGCGAGCGGATCAGGCACGAACACCAGGGCGGCGGACCTGGGTTCGCAACGGGCGGTGCTCGATCTCGTGTGCGCCGAAACGGCAACGGTGCTGAGTGTGAAGGACGCGGATTCGACGGGCGTCGATCTCGCGGCAAGGTCGACCGAAACCTTCAAGGATCTGGGTTTCGACTCGTCGATGGCCGTGCGGCTGCGCAACCGGCTCACCGCGGCCACCGGCGTGCGGCTTTCGGCCACCGTCGCGTTCACCCACCCCACTCCGCGAACGCTCGGTCGGCACATCTTCTCCCTCCTCGCGCCGGAGATGCCCGCTGCCCCCGAAACGGTCGAGGAAACGGGTTCGCAAAGCCGCAGTGATGACGAACTCTACGAACTGATCGACCGCGGATACGTGTAGCACCACCCGGTAGCACCACCCGATAGCACCACCTGTTCGTCTAAGCAACTGTTGGGGGAGGCCCTGGTGGAGGACGTCGACAAGCTCCGGTCCTACCTGCGACGCGCCGTCGGCGACGCGCAGGCCCTGCGCGAGCGGGTGCGCGAGCTGGAGGAGTCCGCGCGCGAGCCCATCGCGGTCGTGGGTGTGGGGTGTCGCTTCCCGGGCGGGGTCACCTCCCCCGAAGGCCTGTGGGACGTGGTGTCCGGCGGTGTGGACGCGATGGGCGACTTCCCGTCGGATCGTGGGTGGGATCTGGCGGCGCTGTACGACCCGGACCCCGAGGCGCGCGGGAAGACGTACACGCGCTCGGGTGGATTCCTGCCCGATCTCGCGGAGTTCGACGCGCCGTTCTTCGGCATCAGCCCGCGAGAGGCGCTGGCGATGGACCCCCAGCAGCGGTTGATGCTGGAGACGTCGTGGGAAGCGCTGGAGCGGGCGGGTATCGACCCGGCCGGGCTGCGGGGCTCGGCGACCGGGGTGTTCACCGGGATCTACGCGGTCGACTACGGCCCGCGGATGGGCGGCGGGGCAGCCGACGAGGTGGAGGGATTCGCGATCGCGGGGACGTACACCAGCGTGGCCTCGGGCCGGGTGGCGTATGTGCTGGGTCTGGAAGGTCCCGCGGTGTCGGTGGACACCGCGTGCTCGTCGTCGCTGGTCGCCGTCCACCACGCGGCGCGATCCCTGCGTTCCGGGGAGTGCACGCTCGCGTTGGCCGGTGGGGTGTCGGTGCTGCCGACACCGGGGCTGTTCGTGGAGGTCGCCCGGCAGCGGGGTCTGTCGGCCGACGGGCGGTGCAAGTCGTTCGCGGAGGCGGCCGACGGAACCGGCTGGGGCGAGGGCGCGGGCGTGCTGGTGCTGGAGCGGTTGTCGCACGCGCGGCGCAACGGGCGTCGGATCCTGGCGGTGATCCGGGGCTCGGCGATCAACCAGGACGGGGCGTCCAACGGGCTGACCGCGCCGAACGGACTGGCGCAACAGCGGGTCATCCGAGCGGCCCTGGCCGATGCCGGGTTGTCGCTCGGCGAGGTGGACGCGGTGGAGGCGCACGGGACCGGTACGAAGCTGGGTGACCCCATCGAGGCGGAGGCGCTGCTGGCCACGTACGGGCAGGACCGGGATCCGGCCGGCCCGCTGTGGCTGGGTTCGTTGAAGTCGAACATCGGCCACACGCAGGCGGCCGCGGGCGTCGGCGGGATGATCAAGATGATCATGGCGATGCGGCACGGGGTACTGCCCAAGACCTTGCACGTGGACCGCCCGACCCCGCACGTCGACTGGTCGGCCGGAGCGGTGGAACTGCTGACCGAGACCCGGGAGTGGCCCGGCGCACCGGGACGGCCCCGACGCGCGGGCGTGTCGTCCTTCGGCGTCAGCGGCACGAACGCGCACCTCATCCTCGAGGAGGCACCCGAGGCACCCGAGGCACCCGAGGCACCCGAGACGGGGGAGGCCCCGGTTCGTGCGGTCGTGGACTCCGCCACCGGCCCGGTGCCCACCGGCGTTCCCGCAGCGGTGCCGTGGGTGCTGTCGGCCCGGTCGGCGCAGGCGCTGCGGGAACAGACGCTGCGGCTGCGGGACCGCGTGGCCGCGGCCCCGGACCTGCCGGTCGCGGAGGTGGGGTCCTCGCTGGTGGCGACGCGATCGCTGTTCGAGCACCGCCGGGTGGTGATCGGTGCGGACCGGGACGAGCTGCTCGCCGGCCTGGCCGCCGTGGCCGAGGGGACCAGGACTCCCGCCGGTGTGGTTTCCGGCGTCGCGAAGCCGGTCGGCAAGACGGTGTTCGTGTTCCCGGGCCAGGGATGGCAATGGGTGGGGATGGGCCGGGAGTTGTGGGAGTCGAGCCCGGTCTTCGCCGAGCAGATGCGCGCGTGCGCAAAAGCGCTGGAGCCGTGGTTGTCCTGGTCGTTGATCGACACCGTGTGCGGGGGGCCGGAGGCGGCGGACCTGGATCGCATCGACGTCGTGCAGCCGGTGCTGTTCGCGATGATGTTGTCGCTGTCGCGGGTGTGGCGTTCGCTGGGGGTGACACCGGATGCGGTGATCGGTCACTCCCAGGGTGAGATCGCCGCGGCCTGCGCCGCGGGCGCCCTGACATTGGCGGACGCGGCCAAGATCGTGGCCCTGCGGTCCCGACTGCTGGCCACGTCCACCCAGGACGGCGGCATGGCCGGGATCGTGGCACCCGAAGACCGGGTGCGGGAGCTGCTGGGGCCGTGGGAGTCCCGGGTCGCGATCGCCGCGGTCAACGGACCGTACTCGACGACCGTCTCTGGTGAGGCACCGGCGGTCCGGGAGCTGATCGCGCACTGCGAGGCCCAGCGCGTTCGCGCGCGCTGGATCCCGGCGAGCGTTCCCGGGCACTCGCCGCTGATGGACCGGTTCGAGGACCGGCTCCGCGACGAACTGGGCCGGATCACACCCGTGTCCTCGCCGGTGGCGTTCTACTCGACGGTCACCGGTGGGCTGATCGACACCATGGAGCTGGACGCGGCCTACTGGTTCCGCAACCTGCGGGAACCGGTCCGGTTCGAAGCCGGCATGAATCGCCTCCTCGAACAGGGGCACGGTGCGTTCATCGAGGTCAGCCCGCACCCGCTGCTCACGGTGAACATCCGGGAGATGCTCGACGCCACCCCCGATTCCGCCGGGGTGGTGGTGGGTTCGCTGCGCCGCGGCGACGGCGGGCCGGCGCGGTTGTACCGGTCCGCGGCCGAGGCCTTCGTGGCGGGCGTCGCGGTGTCCTGGGAGACGGCGTTCCCGGGCCGGGACGGTCGGTGGGTCGAGTTGCCCACGTACGCCTTCCAACGGCAGCGCTACTGGCTGAACACACCCGACGAGACCATCGGGAAACCGACCGAGCCGAGCTTCGACCATCGGGACTCGCTGTTCCGGGTGGACTGGGCCCCCCTCCCGGCCCCGTCCGGGGAAGCCGCAGGCCGGTACGGGGTGCCGGCAACGCCCGTCGCGGTCGGCGCGTCCCCGGGCCGAGGCGAAGCGATCTTCGCCGACCTCGACGAACTCGCCGCTTCCGGTGGGGCGATACCCCCTGTCGTCATCGTCGGCATCGATGGGACGGGCGCGGACGACGGCTATACACCCGCCGTAGTCGAGCGTGACCTCCACCGGGTGCTGCGGTGGACGCAGGACTGGCTCTCGGACGACCGGTTCTCCCAGTCACGCCTGGTCATCGTGACGCGGGCGGCGATCCACGACGACCGGGTTCCGCACACCGACCCCGCGGCGGCGGCGATCTGGGGATTCGTGCGCACCGCGCAGACCGAGAACCCGGGTCGGTTCACGCTCGTGGACACGGACGACCAGCCCGCCTCGTGGGCGGGCATCCCGGCGGCGGCCGCGACCGGAGAACCCCAGCTCAAGATCCGAGCCGGCATCGTGACCACCCCACAACTGGCCCCCGTCCGCGGTACATCCGCCGGTCGCGGGCCCATCGGCGGGGCGCCGGACGGTCCCGGTCTCGGGTCAGGGACGGTGCTGATCACGGGCGGTACCAGCGGCCTGGGGGCGATGCTGGCCCGGCACGTCGTGGAGCGGCACGGGGTGCGTCGGTTGGTGCTGGCCGGCAGGCGAGGGCCGGCGGCTCCGGCCGCGGCGGAACTGCGGCAGGAGTTGACCGCGGCGGGGGCGCAGGTCGAGGTCGTGGCCTGCGATGTCACCAGCCGTGAGTCCGTCGCCGAGCTGATCGCCGCGGTGCCGGACGAGCACCCGCTGACGGCGGTGATCCACTGCGCGGCCGTGCTGGACGACGGGGTCGTCGAGGCGTTGACCGAGGACCGCGTGGACTCGGTGCTGGCGCCGAAGGTGTACGGCGCCTGGCACCTGCACGAGTCGACCAGGCACCTGGATCTGTCCGCGTTCGTGCTGTTCTCCTCGATCGCGAGCGTGCTCGGGACGGCGGGCCAGGCCAACTACGCGGCGGCCAACGCGTTTCTCAACGGGCTCGCGGAAGCCCGTTCGGCCGCGGGGCTGCCGGCAAGCTCGTTGTGCTGGGGTTACTGGGCGGAACGCACCGAGATGGGCGCCGACCTCGGTGCGGCGGACATCGTGCGCCTGGAACGGCAGGGCGTGCAGCCGATGTCGTCGCACGAGGGGCTCGCACTCTTCGACGCGGCGATCTCGCGGGACGAACCGGTGCTGGTGCCCGCGCGGCTGCATCTCGCGGCACCGGGCGCGCCGAGTGCGGGCCAAGCGGGTTCGCCGCTCCTGCGCACTCTGCTCGGGGCCCCTGCCGAACCCGGCGACCCGGGGGATCGGGAGGTCACCGACGCGGCGATCGCGCAGCAGGTGAGGTCGCTGCCACGGGCCGACGCGGAGGTGGTGCTGCTCGATGCCGTTCGGGCGGAGACCGCGATCGTCCTCGGTCACGCCGACCCCGGGAGGGTCGGTCCCGCTGCGGCCTTCCGGGACCTGGGGATCGATTCGCTCACCGCGCTGGAACTGCGGAACAAGCTGGCCGCGGTGACCGGCATGAAGCTGCCCGCCACGCTCGCGTTCGACTACCCGAACCCGAGCGCCCTCGCGCAGTTCCTGAACGCGGGTATCAACCCCGACTCCGGTACCGACCCGGAATCTTTGGCCGAGCGGCTGACCGAGGAGATCGAAGGACTGGGCGCCCGGCTGGAGGACGCGTTCCGTGAGCTCGGGGCAAAGGACAAGACCACCATTTCCACTCTGCTCGGCGAGCTGCAGGGCCGAGTCCGTTCGATGGTGAGCGATGGATCACCGGTCGGCATCGTCGACCGGATCAGTTCGGCATCAGCGGGCGAGCTTCTCTCGCTGCTGGACAAAGAGCTCGGCTAGGGGAGAGCGATGACAAACGACAACAACGCCGATGTTCTCGACTACCTCAAGCGCACATCGATCGAGCTGATCGAGACACGTCAGCGCCTGCAAGAGCTGACGGAGGCCGCTGCCGAGCCCATCGCGGTCGTGGGTGTCGCCTGCCGTTTCCCGGGTGGGGTGGCGACCCCGGAGGCGTTGTGGGACCTGGTGCGGGCGGGCCGGGACGCGGTGTCGGACTTCCCGGACGACCGCAACTGGGACCTGGAGGCTCTGTACGACCCGGATCCGGATCGGCCGGGTACCTGTTACACGCGCTCCGGCGGGTTCCTGCGCGACGCGGGTGATTTCGACGCCGAGTTCTTCGGCATCAACCCGCGCGAGGCGCTGGCCGCCGACCCGCAGCAGCGGTTGCTCCTGGAGACGTCGTGGGAGTCCCTGGAACGAGCCGGTATCGACCCGCAGACCCTGCGCGGCAGCGACACCGGCGTCTTCGCCGGTCTGGCGTACTTCGGGTACGGGAACCACCTCTTCACCCCCGAGATCATCTCGGGCTACGCGCAGACCGGTTCCCTGCTGAGCGTGGCGTCCGGTCGCGTGGCGTACGCGCTGGGCCTGGAGGGCCCGGCGGTGTCGACCGACACCGCGTGCTCGTCGTCGTTGGTGGCGGTGCACCAGGCGGTGCAGTCGCTGCGACAGGGCGAATGCGCGCTGGCCCTGGCCGGGGGCGTCACCGTCATGGCGACGACGCAGGTGTTCAGGGAGATGTCGCGGCAGCGGGGCCTGGCGGTGGACGGCCGGTGCAAGGCGTTCGCCGACGCGGCGGACGGCACCGGCTTCTCCGAGGGCGCGGGCGTGCTGGTGCTGGAGCGGTTGTCGCACGCGCGGCGCAACGGGCGTCGGATCCTGGCGGTGATCCGGGGCTCGGCGATCAACCAGGACGGGGCGTCCAACGGATTGACCGCGCCGAACGGGCCGGCGCAACAGCGGGTGATCCGGGCGGCGTTGGTGAACTCCCGGTTGCAGGCGAGCGATGTGGACGTGGTGGAGGCGCACGGGACCGGCACGAAGCTGGGCGATCCGATCGAGGCGCAGGCGGTGCTGGCCACCTACGGGCAGGACCGGGACGCCGGTCGGCCGCTGTGGCTAGGGTCGTTGAAGTCGAACCTCGGCCACACGCAGGCGGCCGCGGGCGTCGGCGGGATGATCAAGATGATCATGGCGATGCGGCACGGGGTACTGCCCGGCACACTGCACGTGGACCGCCCGTCGACACACGTGGACTGGTCGGCCGGGGCGGTGGAACTGCTGACCGAGGCCCGCGAGTGGCCGAGCACGCCGGGGCGGCCCCGGCGGGCCGGCGTGTCCGCCTTCGGAGCCAGTGGCACCAATGCGCACCTGATCCTGGAGGAGGCCCCCGAGGAAGAGACGGTGCCCGACGCCGCCGATCAAGTGCCCGGCAGTACCGCCGGGTTGGTGCCGTGGGTCGTGTCGGCGCGGTCGGCGGGGGCGCTGCGGGCGCAGGCGCAGAAGCTGCGCGATTTCGCCGCCGCCGATGCGGACCCGGATGTCGTCGACATCGGGTGGTCGCTGGTGTCGAGCAGGTCGCGGTTCGAGCATCGCGCGGTGGTGCTGGGGCGGGACCGGGACGAGTTGGTCGGCGGCCTGACCTCGTTGAGCAACGGTGTGGAGTCCGCCGCAGTCGTCCGGGGCGTCGCCGGGGAAGTGGGCGGAGTCGTCTTCATGTTCCCCGGGCAGGGAACGCAGTGGGCGGGCACGGCAAGGCAGTTGTACGACACCTTCCCCGTCTTCGCGCACACCCTCGACGAGATCTGCGAACACTTCGATGCACACCTCCCCTACGCCCTCAAGCCCCTGCTCCTCGCCGACGCGCCCGCGAAGGGCAGGGCGGGTCGGACCGACATCGCGCAGCCGGCGTTGTTCGCGCTGGAGGTCGGCCGGTACCGGCTCATGGTGAGTATCTGCGGGCAGCCGGACCACCTGATCGGCCACTCCGTCGGCGAGATCGCGGCCGCCTACGTGTCCGGAGCCCTGGACCTGGACAGTGCGACAAGGCTCGTGGCCGCTCGCGGACGGGTGATGCAGACGGTCGGCGAGCGGGGTGCCATGCTGGCGGTACGCGCCTCGGAGGAGGAAGTGGGCGCTCTGCTCGGCCGGTACGACCGCGTCGGTATCGCCGCCGTCAACGGCCCGGAATCGGTCGTGGTCTCGGGCAGCCGCGACGCGGTACACGAACTCCGGGAAAAGCTCGTCGCCGGCGGCACGTCGGCGAAACTGCTCGACGTCGACCACGCGTTCCACTCCCCGCTGATGGACTCGATCCTGGACGAGTTCGCGGGCTCGATCGGCGAACTCCCCGCGGGCCGCATGTCGATCCCGGTCGTGTCGACCAGGTCGGGCCGCGAGGCCACGATCGAGGAGTTGACCTCCGTCGCGCACTGGGTCGACCACGTCCGCGCACCCGTTCGCTTCTTCGACGCGGTGGAATGCGCCCGTGCGTTCGGGGCGAACGTCTTCCTCGAAGTGGGGCCGGGAGCGACCCTCACGAGCATCACCAAGGAGGCCTTCGCCGGCGAGGGTGTGGACGACGCGGTGGTCCTGTCGTCGTCGCGGCGAGGCCGCGGGGCGGTGGAGGCGCTGCTCGGCTCGCTGGCCCAGCTGCACGTCCGGGGCGGGGCGGTGGACTGGGGCACGCTGTTCGGGGCGCGTCGGCGGGTGGATCTGCCGACGTACGCGTTCCAGCGGCAGCGGTACTGGCTGGACTTCCTGGCCGGGATGGGGTCGGCGGACGTGGCCTTTGCCGGACTTTCGGCTCCGGAGCACCCGTTGCTGGGCGCCGTGGTGGACCACCCCGGCACCGACGAGGTGGTGTTCACCGACCTGTGGTCCCTGCGGACCCACGACTGGCTGGCCGATCACGCCGTGTTCGGCGCGGTGGTCGTACCGGCGACGGCCTACCTGGACCTGGCGCTGTCGGTGGGCGACTTCGTCGGGTGTGCCGCGATCGAGGAACTCTCCTTGGAAGTTCCCCTGATTCTTCCCGACTCGGGCGGCGTGCGGGTGCGGGTCGTCGTCGGTGCGGCGGACGAGACGGGACACCGTTCCCTGGACGTGTACTCGCGTCCCGACGCGGACGGCCGGACGACGGGCGGCTGGACCCGGCACGCGACGGGGAGTCTGGCACCGAGCGCACCGCCTGCGGCCGCAAGGACCGATGACGCGCCATCACTTGCCGTGTGGCCACCGATCGGGGCGCGACAGCTCGACATCGACGGTCTCTACGACTCCTTCGCGGACGCGGGTTTCGTCTACGGTCCGACCTTCCGCGGGCTGCGCGAAGTCTGGCGGCGCGGTGACGACCTCTTCGCGCTGGCCACGTTGCCGGTGACCGCCGAGGGCTCCACCGGCGGCGGGTTCGCGCTGCATCCGGCGCTGATCGACTCCGTGCTGCACGCGGTGGTGGCCGGCGGTGTCATCGAAGTGACGGACGGCCAGGGCTGGATGCCCTTCTCGTGGTCCGGCGTGGAGCAGGTCGGGGAGTGCGGCCCGAGCGTGAAGGTCCGGATCTCCCCGACCGGCGAGGGCGTCGTGTCGGTGACGATCACCGAAGAGCACGGCCGCGAGATCGCTCACGTCGAGGCGTTGACGTTCCGACCGGCGAGTGTCGAGCAACTGCGCTCGGCGCGCGGCGGGCACGAGCAATCGCTGTACGAACTGGAATGGCGACCGGTCCGGCAGAGCACGCGGGAAACCTACCGCGAGCGGTGGGGCGTTCTCGGCGCGAAGAACGGCCCGGCCTCTCGACTCGGCGCGGTGGGTGGCGACAGTGTCGTGTTCCACGAGTCGATGGACGACGTCGTCTCGGGGGAGGTGCCCCGGCACCTCGTCCTGTGCCCGGACGACTTCGTCGCCGCCGACTCCGACCTGTTCGCCGCGGTCGGCAGCGCGGACGCGCGCGTGCTGGAGTGGGTCCAGCGGTTCCTCGCCGAGGAGCGGCTCGCCGGATCCACGCTGGTGATTCTCACCCATCTGGCCCTCGACACCGGTGGCGGGGAGAGCGTCGAAAGCCTGCCCGGCGCGTCGGTGTGGGGCCTGATCCGGTCCGCCCAGACCGAGCACCCCGGCAGGTTCCGGCTGGTGGACGTCGACGACGACGAAACATCCTGGGCAAGCTTCCCCGACGCGCTCGCCATCGGTGAAGAGCAACTGGCACTGCGTGGCGGCACCTACCTCGCCCCCCGCATGACGCCGACCTCACCCGCGAACAACCGGATCGAGCCACCGGCGGCCGGCGCACACCGGCTGGGCATCCCGAGCAAGGGGACGCTGGAGAACCTGACCTGGGTTCCCTGCCCCGAGGTGGAAGAGCCCCTCACGAGCGGGCAGGTTCGTATCTCCGTGCACGCCGCGGGACTCAACTTCCGAGACGTCACGATCGCTCTGGGGCTGGTGGACAGAACGGCCATCGATGCCGGGATCGGCAGTGAGGGCGCCGGAACCGTGCTGGAGGTGGCGGACGATGTGACAAGTCTTTCGCCGGGCGACCGGGTGATGGGCATCTTCTCCGGCGCCTTCGGCCGCGTGGCCGTGGCGGATCACCGCCTGCTCATGCCCATCCCCGACGGGTGGAGCTACGCCGAGGCGGCGTCCGTGCCGGGCGCCTACCTCACCGCCTACTACGCGCTCTTTCATGTGACGAACCTCGAGAAGGGCCAACGGATTCTCGTCCACGCCGCGGCAGGTGGTGTGGGGATGGCCGCCGTGCAACTGGCGAAGCACGTCGGTGCCGAGATCTACGGCACCGCGAGCTTGGCCAAGTGGCCCACCCTGCGCGGTCTGGGACTGGACGACGAGCACCTGGCGTCGTCGCGGAACCTGGAGTTCGCGGAGAATTTCCTGGACTCCTCCGGCGGTCGCGGTGTCGACGTCGTGCTGAACTCCCTCGCACACACCTACGTCGACGCCTCGCTGACGCTGCTCCCCAAGGGCGGGAGCTTCATCGAGATGGGGAAGACGGACATCCGCGATCCCCGACAGGTGGCGGCCGACCATCCCGGGGTCGACTACCAGGCCTTCGACCTCTACGAGGCGGGCCCGGACCTGATCAACGAGATGTTCCGGGCCGTCATGGAGCTGTTCGCCGACGGGCGGGTGCGCCCGAACCCGATCTCCGTCCGCAACATCCGCGACGCGCGTAAGACATTTCGCGAGATGAGCCAGGGCCGTCACATCGGCAAGCTGGTCTTCGACATGGGTGACGGCTTCGGCGGTGGGACCGTGCTGGTCACCGGCGGGACCGGAGGAGTGGGCTCGCTGGTGGCGCGGCACCTCGTCACCGAACACGGTGTGCGCAGCCTGGTGCTGGCCGGCCGTCGAGGAATGGCGGCCGACGGGGCGCGCGAACTCGTTTCCGACCTGGAGGGAGCGGGCGCGGTCGTCAGCGTCGTGCAATGCGATGTCGCGGACCGCGCCGCCGTGGCGCGGATGCTCGCGGACATGCCCCGTGAGTACCCGCTGACGGCGGTCGTGCACGCGGCCGGTGTGCTGGCGGACGGCACCCTGGAGTCGCTGACCCCGGAGAGCCTCGATCGGGTGTTGCGCGCCAAAGCCGGCGGTGCGGTCAACCTGCACGAGCTGACCGGGGAACACACCCTGACGGCGTTCATTCTGTTCTCCGCCCTCGCGGGCACGCTCGGCACCGCAGGACAGGCGAACTACGCGGCGGCGAACGGGTTCCTGGACGGTCTGGCAGCGCAGCGCAGGGCGTCCGGCCTGGTCGGTACCTCGCTGTGCTGGGGCTGGTGGGAGCAACGCAGCGGGATGACCGAGGACCTGGACGAGGTCGACCTCTCCCGGATCCGGCGGATGGGCATCGCCGAGATGCCGACACCGCAGGCACTGGCCCTGTTCGACGCGGCGTGCGCGATCGACAAGCCGGTCCTCATCCCGGCTCGGGTGGACGTCTCGGCGCTGCGGAGCAGGGCCGCCGACGAGGTGCCGCTCGTCCTGCGCGGCCTCGTCGACGGCGGTCGCCCGCTTCGGAACAGGGCGAGCACGATCGGGGACGGCGACCCCCTCGGCCTGCCCGCCAGGCTGGTCACCCTGGCGGAGGGCGAGGCGGAGGCGGCCGTGCTGGACTGGGTCCGCGACCAGGTCGCCATCGTGCTCGGACACCCGGCCGGCGCGGCCATCGACGCCGACCAGGCGTTCACCCACCTCGGATTCGACTCGCTGACCTCGGTCGAACTGTGCAACCGGCTGGCCTCCTCGACCGGACTGCGGCTGCCGTCCACCCTGGTCTTCAGCTACCCGACACCGCGCGAGCTGGGTCGACACATATCCGGCCTGCTGCGTCCGGCAGCGCGGCCAAGCTCGGCCGAGGACGCGGAGATCCGAGAAGTGCTGCGGAACGTCCCGATCGACAGGCTGCGGAGCGCGGGCCTCCTGGAGCTGGTCCTGGCGTGCGCCAACCCGCCTCGGTCGAACGTCGAGGAGCAGGTGCCGAACGCGGACGCGGGCGAACTGGCGGCCCTGGACCTGGAAGCACTCGTCGACCTGGCTCTGGATGAGAGGGACAAGTGACCATGAACAACGCCGCGGATCGCACAGCGGACGGCGGGGACCGGGTCGAACGGGCGCTCCGCGCGCTGTTGGAGGAGCGCGATCGCCTCCGGCAGGAGAACGACGCGCTGAAGGCCGGCCGCGTCGAGCCGATCGCGGTGGTGGCCATGGCGTGCCGCTACCCGGGAGGTGCGTCCTCGCCCGAGGAGCTGTGGGACATGGTCCGCGGCGGCCGGGACGCGGTGGACGAGTTCCCGGCGGACCGCGGGTGGCGGGATGTGTACGACCCGGATCCCGACACGGTCGGCAGCTCGTACGTGCGGCACGGAGGATTCCTGACGGACGTCGCCGATTTCGACGCGGACTTCTTCGGCATCAGTCCGCGTGAAGCGTTGGCGATCGACCCGCAGCAGCGCCTGTTGTTGCAGACGTCGTGGGAGGTCTTCGAGCGGGCAGGCATCGTTCCCGCCGATGTGCGCGGGAGCGACGTCGGTGTCTTCACCGGGGTGAGCTCCTCCGAGTACGGCTCGCGCTTCCTGGAGGGGGGCAGGAACGAGCTGGAGGGCTACCTGATGCACGGGAGCGCGCTGAGCGTCGCGTCCGGCCGGGTGGCCTACGAGCTGGGGTTGACCGGGGCGGCGGTGAGCGTGGACACGGCGTGTTCGTCCTCGCTGGTGGCCCTGCACCTGGCGACGCAGTCCCTGCGTTCGGGGGAGTGCTCGCTCGCGCTGGTGGGCGGGGCGTCGGTGATGTCGACGCCCGCGATCTTCGTGGAGTTCTCCCGGCAACGCGGTCTGTCGGCCGATGGCCGGTGCAAGTCCTTCGCGGACGGAGCCGATGGGACCGGCTGGGCCGAGGGGGTGGGTGTGCTGCTGCTGGAGCGGTTGTCCGACGCCCGCCGCAACGGCCACCCGGTGCTGGCGGTCGTTCGCGGCAGCGCGGTGAACCAGGACGGGGCCAGCAACGGGTTGACCGCTCCCAACGGCCGCGCCCAAGAGAAGGTGATCCGGCAGGCACTGGCGAATGCGGGGGTCGCGGCCGCCGAGGTGGACGCGGTCGAAGCCCACGGCACCGGAACCGTGCTGGGGGACCCCATCGAGGCGGGTGCGCTGCTGGCGACCTACGGGCAGGACCGGGTCGGGGACAGGCCGCTGTGGCTGGGATCCATGAAGTCGAACATCGGTCATGCCCAGGCCGCCGCCGGGGTCGCCGGGGTGATCAAGATGGTGATGGCCATGCGCCACGGCTTCCTGCCGAAGACCCTGCACGTGGATACGCCTTCACGGCACGTGGACTGGTCCCCGGGCACGGTCGAACTGCTGGTGGAAGGGCGTGAGTGGACCCGGGCGCACGGTCCGCGACGGGCCGGGGTGTCCTCGTTCGGAGTCAGCGGCACCAACGCGCACGTGATCCTGGAAGAGGAACCGCCGCAGGCGCCGACGCACGAGCGCGGTCCGGACCCGGGCGTCGTCGGCGGGTTGGTGCCGTGGGTGGTGTCGGGCAAGAGCGCGGCGGCCGTGGAGCGGCAGGCGGGCAGGCTGCGCGATTTCACCGCTGCCGAGCCGGATGCGGATCTCGTCGACGTCGGTTGGTCGTTGTTGTCGAGCCGGTCGCGGTTCGAGCATCGTGCGGTGGTGCTGGGCCGCGATCGGGACGAATTGCTGAACGGGCTGGCGTCGTTGAGCGAACGCGCGGAGTCCGCCGGGGTGGTGCGTGGCGCCGCCGGGAACCTCGGCGGCGTGGTCTTCATGTTTCCGGGGCAGGGGTCGCAGTGGGTCGGAATGGGCCGGCAACTGTACGACACCTTCCCGGTCTTCGCGCAGACCCTCGACGAGTGCGCGGCCGCATTGGCCGAGTGGGTCGACTGGTCGCTGCTCGACGTGGTGCGCGGCGCGGCGGGGGCGCCGACCCTGGACCGAGTGGACGTGGTTCAGCCGGCGTTGTTCGCGGTGATGGTGTCCACGGCCGCCCTGTGGCGGTCCTGGGGCGTGGAACCGGCCGCGGTGGTGGGGCACAGCCAAGGCGAGATAGCCGCGGCCCACGTATGCGGTGCGTTGTCGTTGCGTGACGCCGCCAAGATCGTGGCGCTCCGTAGCAGGGCTCTGGTGGGATTGATCGGTCACGGCGGCATGGCGTCGGTCGTGGAGTCCGCGGACGTCGTGGCGGCACACCTGACGCCGTGGAACGACCGGGTGAGCGTCGCCGTTGTCAACGGCCCCCGCTCGGTGGTGGTTTCCGGGGAGCCGGACGCACTCGACGAATTCGTCGAGAAGATGACGGCCGAAGGCGTTCAGGCCCGGAGAATATCGGTCGACTACGCCTCCCATTCACACCAGGTGACCCAGGTCCGCGACCAGGTGATCGGATCGCTGTCCGACGTGCACCCGAAATCGTCGACGCTGCCCTTCTACTCGACCCTGTACGGCGAAACAATCGATACCGCAAAGCTGAACGGCGACTACTGGTACAACAATCTGCGCGAGAAAGTGCTCTTCGAATCCTCCGTCCGCCGGTTGATCGACGACGGTTTCCGGGGGTTCATCGAGATGAGCCCGCACCCCGTTCTGACCGTCCCGGTGCAGGAGATGGTCGAGGACGTGGACGACGCGGTGGTCCTGTCGTCGTCACGGCGGGATCGGGGAGAGGTGGAGGCTGTGGTCGGCTCGCTGGCCCAGCTGCACGTTCGCGGTGGGGCCGTGGACTGGAGCGCCCTGTTCGGGGTGCGCCGGCGGGTGGACCTGCCGACGTACGCGTTCCGGCGGCAGCGGTACTGGCTGAATTCCTCGCACACCGCGGTGACGGTTGAGGTGCCCTCGACGGAGCCGCCCGCAGCCGATGATCCCCCCGTCACCCTGTCGGAGCTGCTCTCCACCGTCCCCGACGGTGACGTGGAGGCACTCGTGCTGGACCACGTCCTCAAGAAGGTCGCCGTCGTGCTCGGACACCCCTCGGCGGAGACCATCGACCCCGACCAGGAGTTCAAGGACATCGGATTCGACTCGCTGCTGTCGGTGGAGCTGAGCAAACGCCTGGCCGCGACGACCGGCCTCAAGCTGAGGGCGAACCTGGTGCTGCGGCACCCGACGCCGAGGCGGATCGCCGGGCACGTCATGTCCTCGTTGGCCGACCGCGATCCGCAGTGATCCCCCCGTGGTTCGGGCGCCTTTGCGCCCCGTAGGACCGTCCCGTCGGCGGGACACCGCACATTCGACAGCGGGTGGCCCGTCCCGGCACCCGTTGTCTTGACCGGCTGATCCACTTCCGTGAATGTGGAGGGATCCGCGAATTCCTCAGGTTCCCGGGCCTGTTTGCTGAGGGGATGTTTCCTGTGCGTTCGTTCGGTGCGTCGTCGGCGCATAAAGGATTGTGGCTGGCGCAGAAAATGTCTCCCGACACGCTGAACCATGCGCTGTCCATGTGGGATGTGGACGGTGACCTGGACACGGCGGTCCTGGAATCCGCGTTTCGGCACGTGCTGGACGAGGCGGAAGTGCTGCGCGTCAATTTCGTCGACGACGGCAGCGGGCTGCGGCTGGTGCCTCGGGAACTGGGGGACTGGCGGCCGTTCTTCCTGGACCTCAGCGCCGAGGCCGATCCCGAGCAGGCGGCGCGCGAAGCGCTGGCCGACCTGGTGAAGCAGCCCTTCGACCTGGAGCGGGATCTGCTGTTTCGACTGGGTGTGGTCAAACTCGCGGCGGCCCGCTCGCTCGTGGTGATCGCCTACCACCACCTCATCTCGGACGGGTACGGCGCGGGCGGCCTGCTCTCGCGCCGCCTCGCCGAGGTGTACACGGCCCTGGTGCGAGGGTCGGAGGTAGCGGAGTTGCCGCACCCGTGGGATGCCGAGTCGTTCGCCACCGAGGCGGCCCGGTACGCGGCCTCCGAGAAGTTCGCCGAGGACACGGAGTTCTGGCGCGACTACCTGGCGAACGCGCCCGCGCCCGCGCAGGTTCCGCGCGTCGCGATGTCCGACGCGACGCGGTCCGCGCTCTCCGAGCCGATGGGCGGCGTGGACCGCTGGGGGCAGTTGGCCGACTCCATCGGCATGGTGAGCCGAACGCTGACGGTTCCGCGCGCGGAGGCGGACGCGTGGACCGAGACCGCGAAGTCCATGGGTGTGTGGATGTCGTCGATGCTGACCGCGGCCGCGGCGGTGTTCTTCCGGCACCGCTGCGATCGCCCGGAGTTCCTTGTCTCGCTGGCCGTGGCCAATCGGGTCGGGGCGGCGAGCAGGACGCCCGGTCTGGCGGTGAACGTGGTGCCGGTGCGGGTGCGGATTCCGCTCGGTGCGACCTTCACCGAGGTCGCCGACGCGGTGGTGGACGAGACGTATGAGATCTTCGGACAAACCACCTGCCACTACTCGGACATCCAGCGCGCGAGCGGAACCGTCCTGAGCGGTCGCGGCAGTTTCGGTGCCGTCGTCAACGTCGTCGAGTTCGCGGAGCAACTCCACTTCGCCGACAGCCCGGCGTCCTACCTCGGCGGGACGACCGGGGCCTTCGACGAGTTGTCGATCGGGGTCTACACCGACGGGAGCGCCGACAGCGACCTGTACGTCCGGCTCGACGCCCCCGCGGGCCTGTACTCCGGCGCGGAGCTGCGCTTCATCGGCGCGGAGCTGATCGCCCACATCCGTGCCGTGACGGCCGATCCGGAGCTGCCGGTCGGTGCGCTGGACGTGGTGAGCGGTGCCGAGCGGGACCGGGTGTCGACGGCACCGAACAACACGGATGCGCCGATGCCCGGGCTGACGGTTCCGGAACTGTTCGCCCGTCAAGTGGAGCTGGCTCCCGATGCCGTCGCGGTGGTGTCCGGGGACTCGGCGGTTTCGTACCGGGAACTGGATGAGCGGTCGAGCCGCCTGGCCCAGGCGCTGCGACGCCGACACGTCGCACCGGAGGCGGTCGTGGCGGTGGCCATGCCTCGCTCGGTGGACCTGGCCGTCGCCCTGCTGGGGGTGGTGAAGGCGGGCGGAGCCTACCTGCCGATCGACCCGACGTTCCCGGCGGAGCGGATCAGGTCGGTGGTACACGATTCCTCGGCGTGCGTACTGCTCACCGAAGCGGCGACAGCCGAAACACTCTCCGCCGACCTGGATGTGCCGGCGATCGTGTTCGACGAAATCCGTTCGCACACCGTCGACGACGACGGCAACGGTGTGCGGGAGGTGCCGGCCCCTTCGCGTCCGGACAACCTGTTGGCTGTGATGTACGGTTCCGGATCGACCGGTGCGGCCACGGGAGTCGCGGTGACGCACCGGAACATGCAGCGGTTCGTCATGGATCGCCACTGGCGGGAAGGCGGCCACGGCGCCATGCTGTGGCATTCGCCGCACACCTTCGACGCGCTCCCGCTCGAATTGTGGGTGCCTTTGCTGAACGGCGGCCGGGTGGTGGTGGCTCCCCCGGGGAAGCCGGCCATCGATGCGCTCGCCGAGTTGCGAGCGGCGAACGAGATCTCCGCGATGTGGTTGTCCGCGGGCCTGTTCTCGGCGATCGCGGCCGAATGCCCCGAGCGCTTGGCCGGGTTGCGCGAGGTGTGGACCGGTGGTGACCGCGTGTCCGAGGCGGCGCTGCGACGGATCCGGGAGGCATGCCCCGAGCTGACGATCGTCAACGGTCACGGTCCGGTGGAAACGACCGTGTTCGCCGCATGCCACCGCCTGGCGGCGGACGAACCGACGCGGCACGCGGGCACGCTCGGCCGCCCGATGGACGACACCGCCCTCTACGTGTTGGGGCCGGGATCGGCGCCGGTCCCCGTCGGCGTGGTCGGCGAGTTGTACGTGGCCGGGCCCGGCGTGGCGCGTGGCTACCTCGGGCGACCCGGGCAGACCGCCGAGCGGTTCGTGCCCTGCCCGTTCGGTCCGGCCGGCGGGCTCATGTACCGGACCGGGGACCGGGTGCGGTGGGGGGCCGACGGCCGGCTGGAATACGTGGGCCGGGCCGATGTCCGAGCCGAGGTACACGGTGTCCGGATCGAGCCGGCCGAGGCCGAAGAGGCGCTGTCCGAGCACCCCGGGCTGGCCCAGTCGGTGGTGGCGGTCCGGGAGGACGAATCCGGGCAGCAGCGGCTGGTGGCCTATGTGGTCCCGGTGGGCGACCGGGACGACGTCTCGGGTGAGGAACTGCGCCGGTTCGCCGCGGGGCGGTTGCCGGAGTTCCTGGTGCCGTCGGTGTTCGTGGTGCTGGAACGCCTGCCGGTGACCGCGGGCGGGAGGGTGGACCGGGCGTCGCTGCCGGAGCCCGAGTTCGACGAGGGGTCGTACCGAGCACCGCGCGACCGCACCGAACGGGTTCTGGCCGAGGCGTTCGCCGATGTGCTCGAACTGGACCGGGTGGTGGGCATCGACGAGGACTTCTTCGACCTCGGTGGGAACTCGCTGCGGGCGATCAGGCTGGTCGGCCTGATCCGAGCGGAGTTGAACCTCGAGGTATCCATCCGCAAGTTGTTCGCGGCGCGCACCATCATCGGTTTGTCGGACATGCGGGGCAACCTCGCCCGATCGAGCAGGCCGGCTCTGCGCAGGAGGACAAGGGACGGCGAAGCCCTCTGAGCGTCGGCCGGGTCGCGACGAAATCCCGGTGGGACGGGGTTCACCCAGGTATATCGTTCTTCGCCGATCGTGCCGATCACGACATGTCCGCGGCGTGCGGAAAAGGGATTTCGAATGAGGAGCCCGGTGGAAGAGCGATGGCTGCGCCGCTTCCGTGACGACGACGAGTGCGGGACGAAGATCATCTGCTTCCCCCATGCCGGCGGCTGGTCGAACGCGTACCGGACCTGGCCTCTGGGACTGCCTTCGGACATCGGCGTGCTCGCGGTCCGGTACCCGGGCCGCGAGGACCGGCTCGGCGATCCGTTCCCCTCCGGACTGGAAGCCCTTGCGGACGACATCACCGATGCGCTCGGCGAGCTGACGCGGTATCGGCTGGTGTTGTTCGGCCACAGCATGGGGGCCTCGGTGGCGCACGAGGTGGCGTTGCGCCTTCGCGAACGGGGGTGTGCGCCGGCCGCGTTGTGCGTGTCCGGCAGGCGTCCGCCGCATGCGTTGGCCGGTCAGCGACAGTTCTTCGGCACGGACGAGGAGATCATCGCGGATGTCGTGCGCTTCGACGCCACCCGTGCCCCGGTCTTCGCGGACCCCGGCCTGCGGGAGATCCTGCTCCCCGCGTTCCGCGCGGACTACCGGTTGGTGGACGACTATCCCGGTGGCTCCCGGCCTCCGCTCGACTGCCCGGTGTACGGCTATACCGGTGACAGCGATCCCGAAGTGACCCCGGAACAGATGCGCGGCTGGGCGGACATGACGAACGCCGCCTTCCGGCTCCGGGTGCTGCCCGGTGGGCACTTCTACCTCAGAGCCGAGGAGGAGGCGCTGTTGGCGGACATGAGGGACGCGTTGGGCCACCTCGAATACCGTACGAAGGCCGCCTCATGACGCATGCCACAAACCGCGTCCTCCGTTGCCGGTCCGGCTCCGGCGCGGCCTGACGTCGGCGCCCGCCGCTCACGTCACGGCGACGCCGCTTCGATGGCGCCATTCGGGTCACGAGAACTTGATGTGGCGCAATATATGCGCCATAGTGGCGTCATGAATGTGAGCCTGTTCGTGGACAAGCTCGGTCGCGAGTTCGCCGTGCTCGCTCGGACCGACGACGCCGACGCCGCTGTGCCGGCGGCCCGCCTGGAGTCGGTGATTCGACGCACGTTGTTCGACGTGCTCGCGGTCGCCGCGGACGAGATCAACCGCGACCTTGCCCCAGGCTCCGTCGAACTGCATCTGCGGGGAGGCGAACCGCATTTCGTCGTGACGCCACCGTCGCCGCAGGGGTCGCCCGAGACCGCGGCGGGCAGCGGCCCACCGAACGCCGAGGAAGGTGCCACGGCGCGGATCAGCGTGCCCGTCTCCCGGCACCTGAAGGCGTCCATCGAGCAAGCCGCCGGCCGCGAAGGGCGTTCGCCGGACGCGTGGTTGGAGCAGGTGCTCTTTGCCGCGGTGCGGCACGACCGCGCTCCCGGCGCCGATCGGCGCGGCAGACGCGGCCGGCAGCGCTACACCGCCTGGGTACGCTGAACCAACCAGACCGATATCGCACTCGTCCCGCCGTCGGGGGACGCCCGTCGGACATGACGAGAAGGGACAGCCATGCCTGTTTTCGAGACTCCCGAGCCGATCTCGGTCACGCTCGACATCTATGTCGGCGAGGTGCAGATCACCGCCGAGGACCGGACCGACACCGTCGTCGAGGTGCGGCCGACCGACGAGACCGACGCCTCGGACGTGAAGGCCGCCGAGCAGACGAGCGTCGAATACGCCGACGGCGTACTGGTGATCAAGGCCCCGAGGCCCTTGATGATGGACTTCTCCCGCAAGGCCCGTCGGTCGGTGGAGGTGTCGATCGCGCTGCCGGTCGGCTCGCATGTGCGCGGCGAAGCGGCATTGGCGGATCTGCGCTGCTCCGGCCGGCTGGGGGAGTGCACGTTCAAGACATCCACCGCGAACGTCGAACTCGACCGGGTCGGTTCGTTGCGCCTGCGCACGGCAGGGCACATCACCGTGGGCCGAGTCGACGGCGACGCCGAGGTGCACACCTCCATCGGGCGGATCCGGATCGGAGAGATCGACGGTTCGGTCAAGGTCAAGAACTCCAACGGCCACACCGAGATCGGCAGGGTCACCGGCGACGTCCATGTCCGCGCCGCCAACGGCGACATCTCCGTCGACCACGCCTTGGGCCTCAAGACCGATGGCAAAACCTCCAACGGCAGCATCCGCGTCGGGGAAGTGATTCGCGGCGCGGTCGTGCTCAGGACCGCGTGCGGCGACCTGGAGGTCGGCATCGGCGCGGATCGCCCGGCGAAGCTGGATCTGAACACCGGATTCGGGCGCGTGGACAACGCGCTGGAGCCTGCCTCCGAGACGTTCGAGGAATCGGTCGAGGTGCGGGCGCAGTCCTCCTACGGAGACATCACGATCCACCGCGCCTGACGAACAGCGCACTTCCGGTGGGGGCGACGGGCACGACGAGACGCCCGGCGGGGGTCGGCCGGCCCGTTTCCCCGGGCCGAAGGCCCGGGCGGCGTCGCCTCGGGTGCGTCGCAGCCCGGGCCCTCGTCGTGCTCGGTCGCGACGGCTATTGCACCCAGCCGTTGAACTGCTGCTTGCCGCGATGGGCTCGCCTGCTGCTGGTCAGCGCCGCGGCGGAGGCTCGGACCATCCACGTGTTGACCGAGATGCCCTGCCTGGACGCCGCCTTCTCGATCTCGTCCTTCATCTCCTGCGGAGGCCGGAAGTTGATCCGGGCCGTGGCGCCGCCGCGGGCACCACCGGGTCCGCCGGCCAACCACTCGCTCGCCGCGTCATCGGTCTCATCCGTGGCGTCCTCGGCGGGGCCGTCGCCGCCCGAGGGCGGAGTCACCACGAAACTGGGCTCCATGCCCCGCAGGCGCAGGTCCACCGAGCCGGGTGCCAGGTCCCGGGTGATCTCGTCGGCCGCGGCGGACAAAACCTTGAGCAACGTGAGCCGGACAGCCGACTCCAGCGGGGCGACGAGTCGCTCGGCGACCGCGCGGGTCTCGGTGTCCCCTGCTGCGGAGGCTGTCACCAGCTCGTCGCGCAGCGCCTCGACGTACTCCCGTAGTTCCATGGAATTATCATGGCACACTGATTGCGCCGCGTGGCGCCGGCTCCGGCCCAACGTTTATCCGCGACCCCATTGTCCAGGCGAATGCGTAGCGTTTCGATCAGCAGGCGATAGCTATTCGTATTTCATCGGGCCGCCGGACGCAGCTGAATTCGAGTGGCGTGGCGCCATAGGCGATCGCCATGGCGCCAAAATAAACCTGCGGCCTGTGTCCAGGCGCCCGGTTTCCTCGAACGCGCGTCATTCGGCGGCCCCACGCGGCCCCACGCGTCGTGGCCACGGCCGTCGGCCGGATCCCCTGCGCCGCAGGCCGACCCTCCGCCGCAGGCCGACCCTCCGCCAGATCGCTCGCTGGCAGCGGAGCGTGGCGGTGCCCACCACGATCAGCACCACGATGTTGAGCAGCAGTTGCACGAGCGACCCCCGGGCCTCGCTCCAGCTGCCGAACGCGACGGAGACACCGACATCGGCGGCCGCCGGGATCGTGGTGACCGAGATGAATACGCCGAGGAGTGCGCTTGGCTTTGCCTCGGTGAGCGAGACGACGCCGACGATGCCGGCCAATGTCGCGACGGCGACCGAGAAGAAGTCGGGTGCGTCGATGAGGTCGGAGACCGGCCGCATCGCCCCGTACTCGGGGCCGACGACCATGGCCGCGACGATCAGGATCTGCGAGTTCGTGACGATCCCGACCGATCCGATCAGCCCCGCGATGACCAGATAGAGGTAGAAGCTCGGCGCGTACGTCCCCTCGGCACGGATCCGCGCCTCGACCTGCTCCCAGACGGGCGTATGGGCCGGTGGCCCCAGACCCCGCGTTCCGGCGTCGGCGGCCCGGCCCGAGAAGGCCATGTCCACCGGTTCGATGACGATGGAACCCCGGCGGTCGAGCCGCAGCGCGCGAAAGCCGCGCACGAGGTCGTTCGCCGCCCCCGTGAGCACGTCGCACGCGATGGCGTCTCCGTCCGGGTTGCGCGCGGCCCCGGTCTGGACGATCAGGTTCAGGACGCACGGATCATCGGCGAGCAGGGCGACGACCTCATCGGTGAGGTCGGGCGGGCTCACGGCACGGACATGGATCACGTCCATCCTGAACCTCCGGGATTTCGGACACCCCGACGCACTCCGCTCGACGCACTCCGCCCGGCGCGGGCCGGACTCGCAGGGAGCGGGTTCGTCGGGTGGTTGTCTCCAGCCAACACCGCATGCGCGCGATTCGGCAATCGGGGCTCGCACCGCCAGGAGATGCCCACCGACCGCGGCTGCGGCGCCGAAAGGCGAGACCTCGGCGCCTGTCGGATAGTGGGTCGGGGGGAACCCGTCTGAGATTGGGACGCTCATGGACCGCTACCCCCCCATTGCGGAACACGGCCTGATCGGCGACCTGCAGACCGCCGCGCTGGTTTCCTCACAGGGCGTCGTCGACTGGTTCGCGGCGCCCAGGTTCGACTCCCCCAGCGTTTTCGCGGCCCTGCTCGACCACGATCGGGGCGGCTTCTTCCGACTGGGCCCGGGTGACGCCGAGCAGACCTGCAAGCAGCTGTACTACCCCGACACCGCGATCCTGGTGACCAGGTTCATGTCCCCGGACGGTGTCGGCGAGGTGATCGACTGGATGCCGCCGAACCGCAGCCGTACGCCCAGCGACCGACACACCCTGATGCGCACCGCCCGCACGGTGCGCGGCACGGTGCGGTTCGACCTGGAGTGTCGGCCGCGGTTCGACTACGGCCGGGCCGCCCACCAGCTCGACGTGGGACCGGACGGTGCCGTGTTCCGGGCCCCGGGCGTCACCGCCTATCTCCAGAGCAGCTTTCCGCTGGAGCGGGACGACGACGATCTGAGGGGTTCGATCACCTTGAACGTCGGCCAGGAGGCGGCGGTCGTCTTCACCATCTGTGACGGCGACGGCGGGGCTCCGCCGCCGCCCACGGTCGCCGGAGTCACCGAGGAACTGTGGGCGGCCGCCGACTTCTGGCAGCAATGGGTGCACGCCTCCAACTACCGCGGCCGCTGGACCGACACGGTCAACCGTTCCGCCATCACCCTCAAGCTGCTCACCTACGCTCCCACCGGAGCACCGGTGGCCGCGGCCACGATGGGCCTGCCCGAGCAGGTCGGCGGCGAGCGCAACTGGGACTATCGCTACACCTGGGTGCGCGACGGCTCGCTCTCCGTCCGGGCCCTGCTCGACCTCGGCTTCGTCGAGGAGGCGACGGACTTCGTGCACTGGCTCGGCGACCGGCTCCGCGAGGCGATGGGGCAGGACGGGGAGCCGCTCAAGATCATGTACCGGGTCGACGGTGAGCCGTTGGTGACGGAAGAGATCCTCGACCACCTCGAGGGCTACCGCGGCTCCGCGCCGGTGCGGCTCGGCAACGCGGCTTCCGACCAGTTGCAGCTGGACATCTACGGCGAGGCCCTCTACGCCCTGTCGGAGGGGCGCGAGATCGCCGCCCAGGCCGGCTACCGCGGCTGGAAGGTCATGGCGCGCACCCTGGACTGGCTGGCCGACGCCTGGGACCGACCCGACGAGGGCATCTGGGAAACCCGCGGTGGGCGCAAGGACTTCACCTACAGCCGGGTGATGTGCTGGGCGGCCTTCGACCGCGGCCTTCGCCTGGCCTCCCAGTTCCGCCGACCCGCCGACACCGACCGCTGGACCAGGGCCCGCGACACCATCCTCGAACAGGTCATGGCCCGCGGTTGGAGCGAGTCGAAGCAGGCGTACGTCCAGCACTACGGCGGGCAGGACGTCCTGGACGCTTCGCTGTTGCTGATGCCCCGGGTCGGATTCGTCGCGCCCAGGGACCCGACCTGGTTGTCCACGTTGGACGCGATGGATCGCACACTGGTCTCCGACAGCCTGGTCTACCGGTACGACCCGGCCGCCTCCCCGGACGGCCTGCGCGGTTCGGAGGGCACGTTCAGCCTCTGCACCTTCCTCTACGTCGACGCGCTGGCGCGGGCCGAACGCATGCGGCCCGCGCGGTACACGTTCGAGAAGATGCTCACCTACGCCAACCACGTCGGCCTCTTCGCCGAGGAGGTCGGCCCCAGCGGCGAGCAACTGGGCAACTTCCCCCAGGCGTTCACCCACCTCTCACTCATCACGGCCGCCTGCACCCTGGACCAGGCCCTCGACCGGCAGCGCGACTGAGGAGGCGCGACGATGTCCACGGGCGTACCGGGCGGGCATGACCCTCGACCGCACCGCAGCCGGAGTCCGAGGCAGAGCCCGGCCGAGTTCGCGTGGTCGCGCCACTGCGACTTCCGGAGGCGACCGGCTCACCCGTCAATGCCATCGCGATCCTGTGACCGGCAGCCCGCCGGCGGAGGCGTCCGCCCGACCACACACGACCGGCGATCCGTTGGCGAGTTCCAGCTCACCGGTGCGACCGTGCCGTTGGAGCAGGCTCGCCTGCTCGCGCCGGTGTCGCCGAGCAAGGTGCTGGTGGTCGGGCGCAACTACGGCGACCCGGCAACCGCGACGCCCGACCTCGTGATCAACCTGAAGCCGTCCACCGCCGTGGTCGGCCCCGGCAGCCCTGTACTGCTGCCCGCCGAGTCGGCCGAGGTCCGTTTCGAGGGCGAACCGGCCGTGGTGATCGGACGGCGCTGCCGCGACGTGTCCGAGGCGGAGGCGGACCGCGTCGTGTTCGGCTACACGTGCGCCAACGACGTCACCGCATGGGATATCGGCGAACCGGGCGGGCACTGGACCAAGGCCAAGAGCTTCGACACGTTCTGCCCGCTGGGACCGTGGATCCGAAGCGACTTGGACACCTCGGACGTCGCCGTTCGCACCGTGGTCAACGGCGAACTGCGTCAGGACGGCTCGACCAAGGAACTGATCAGGGACGTGCCCGCGGTGGTGGCGCGGTGCAGTCGGCTGATGACGTTGCTGCCCGGCGACGTGATCCTCACCGGGACCCCGGCCGGCGCCGGCGCCCTGCACCCCGGTGACGTCGTCAGCGTGCAGATCGACGGTATCGGCTCACTCGTCAACCCGGTCCGCACGCACCCGAGCACCCCGTGAACTGCCCTGCTGTACGCGGTGATCGCGAACACCGCCGTAACTGGAGTGATTAAACTGATACCGCCGGTGAGATTTCGCGCTGCTGTTGATCCCTGAGGAGAGTTTCTGTGCCTGCATCCCTGCCTGTCGGCGAGACCGATCGCATCGTCGTGGTCCCCGCCGGGACGACGTGCGCCGATGCGGTGGCCGCCGTCAAGTTGCCGATGGCGGGCCCGAACGCGATTGTCGCGGTGCGCGACCAGGACGGTGTGCTGCGCGACCTGGACTGGCTGCCGGACGGTGATGTCGAAGTCGCGGCGGTCGCGTTGTCCAGCCCGGACGGTCTGAACGTACTACGCCACTCCACCGCGCACGTGCTGGCGCAGGCTGTGCAGGATCTGTGGGCGGAGGCCAGGCTCGGTATCGGCCCGCCGATCGAGAACGGCTTCTACTACGACTTCGACGTCGCACGCCCGTTCCAGCCGGAGGATCTGGAGCGGATCGAGCAGCGCATGCAGGAGATCATCAAAACCGGCCAGCGCTTTCAGCGCCGGGTGTTCCCGTCACTCGAAGCCGCCAAGGCAGAGCTCGCGGCCGAGCCCTACAAGCTCGAACTCATCGACCTGAAAGGTGACATCGACACCGACGAGGTCATGGAGGTCAGCGGCGGTCAGCTCACGATCTACGACAATGTCGACGCCAAGACCGGCGAGGTGTGCTGGTCCGACCTGTGTCGCGGCCCGCACCTGCCGTCGACCAGGCTGATCCCGGCGTTCAAGGTGATGCGCAGCGCGGCGGCCTACTGGCGCGGCAGCGAGAAGAACCCACAGCTCCAGCGGATCTACGGCACCGCGTGGCCGACCAGGGACGCGCTGAAGGCGCACCTGAAGATGCTGGAGGAGGCCGCCAAGCGCGACCACCGCCGCATCGGCGAGGACATGGATCTGTTCGCGTTCAGCAAGGAGATCGGCCGCGGGCTGCCGCTGTGGCTGCCCAACGGCACGGTCATCCGCGACGAGTTGGAGGGCTGGGCGCGCCATACCGAACGGAAGCTGGGTTACCAGAGGGTGGTGACTCCGCACATCACGCAAGAGGACCTGTACTACCTGTCCGGGCACCTGCCGTACTACGCCGAGGACCTGTATGCGCCGATCGACATCGACGGCGAGAAGTACTACCTCAAGCCGATGAACTGCCCGCACCACCACATGGTCTACAAGGCTCGGCCGCACAGCTACCGCGACCTGCCGTACAAGATCGCCGAGTACGGCACGGTGTACCGCTTCGAGCGCAGCGGCCAGTTGCACGGCATCATGCGCACCAGGGCCTTCACCCAGAACGACGCGCACATCTACTGCACGTACGAGCAGGCCAAGGACCAGTTCCTCGAGGTCATGCGAATGCACGCGGATTACTACCGGACACTGGGCATCACCGACTTCTACATGGTGCTCGCCCTGCGCGATCCGGCGAACAAGGACAAGTACCACGACGACGAGCCGATGTGGGAGACGGCCGAGCGGATCACCCGTGAGGCCATGGAGGAGTCCGACATCCCGTACAAGATCGACCTCGGTGGCGCGGCACACTACGGCCCCAAGGTCGACTTCATGATCCGTGCCGTGACAGGCAAGGAGTTCGCTGCCTCCACCAACCAGGTCGACCTGTACACGCCGCAGCGGTTCGGGCTGACCTACCACGACTCGGACGGGACCGAGAAGCCCGTCGTCGTCATCCACCGCGCCCCGTTGGGTTCGCACGAGCGGTTCGCGGCCTACCTGACCGAGCACTTCGCGGGCGCGTTCCCGGTGTGGCTCGCGCCGGAGCAGGTGCGCGTCATCCCGCTCGTGGACGAGCTGCTGGATTACGCGACGGAGATCCGCGATCTTCTGCTGGACGCGGATATCCGGGCCGATGTGGACAACAGCGACGGCCGCCTGAACGCCAAGGTTCGCTCCGCGATCACCCGCAAGATCCCGCTGATCGTCGTGGTGGGCAGGCGTGAGGCGGAACAGCGCACGGTGACCGTCCGAGACCGTTCGGGCAGGGAAGTCCCCATGCCGCTGGACGACTTCCTCGTTCACGTGACCGATCTGGTGAAGACCAAGAGTCTGGACGGCGCCGGCCACCTGCGCCGCGACTGACTTCATCCGGACTCGACGAGCTCGGCCATCGCCCCGACACTGTCCTCGATCGGCACCCGCGGGTCGCGCAGCAGGCGCTCGGCGTCCCCCGGGGTCGGGGGACGCCATAGGCGTGGCTGACGTTCATGCAGCCCAGGCCGACCGCCGGGACCTCTCGAACGGACCGATCCGGCGGGGAGCGCGGCCGAGGCCCGCGGCGGGTGCTGTGGTCACGACTTCGAGGCAGCGACAAGCTGCTCTTCGAGGGCCGCAAGTGTCCGGTAGCAGGGCATGACCTGGGCGATGGACGAGTTCGGCTCGCGGCCCTCGCGGATCGCGGCGACGAACTCACGGTCCTGCAGCTCGATGCCGTCCATCGACACATCGACCGCGCTCACGTCGATCGGCTCGTCCTTGCCGGTGACCAGGTCGTCGTACCGCGCGAGGTAGGTGCCGGTGTCGCCGATGTAGCGGAAGAACGTGCCGAGCGGACCGTCGTTGTTGAACGACAGCGACAGGGTGCAGATCGCGCCGCTCTCCGCGCGCAGCTGGATCGACATGTCCATCGCGATGCGGAGCTCGGGATGGATCGGCCCCTGGATGACGTTGGCCTGCACGATCGGCGACCCGGCCTGGTACGCGAACAGGTCGACGGTGTGCGCGGCGTGGTGCCACAGCAGGTGGTCGGTCCAGGACCGCGGCCGGCCCAGCGCGTTGAGGTTCTCGCGGCGGAAGAAGTAGGTCTGCACGTCCAGCTGCTGGAGGTTGTACTCGCCGGCCCGGATCCGCTGCCGCACCCACTGGTGGCTGGGGTTGAAGCGCCGTGTGTGCCCGACCATGGCGACGAGTCCGGTGCGTTCCTGCGCCGCCAGGCACGCCTCGGCGTCGGCGAGCGAGTCGGCCAACGGGATCTCGACCTGGACGTGCTTGCCCGCCTCCAGGCAGGCGATCGTCTGCGCGGCGTGCATCTGCGTGGGGGTGGCCAGGATGACGGCGTCGACGTCGTCCATCGCCAGCACCTCGTCCAGGCCCGCGACGCCGCGGCCCACGCCCTGCTCCGCGGCGAACGTTCGGGCGCTTTCGAGGCTGCTGCTCGCGACGGCGGCCACCTCGACGCCCTTGATCCGCTTGAGGGCGGCCGCGTGCTTGGCGCCGAAGGCGCCGCCCCCGACAAGGGCGATCCGGACGGTCTGGTCGTCGGTCATGTCACTCCTTCGCGGCGGGCGCCTGGGCCCGCGGGTGGTTCTCGTCGAGGCTGTGGTTTTCGAGGCTGTGGTTTTCAAGGCTGTGGTTTTCGAGGCTGTGGTTTTCGAGGATCAGGTGCCCGACGGCGGTGTTGGACGCCGGCACATGGTAAAAGCGGTGCTTGACCTCGACCTCTCCGGAGCCGTCGACGTCGCTCATCGCCCCGCGGGCGATCAGCCACATGATCAGCTCGATGCCTTCCGAGCCCGCCTCCTGGACGTACTCCAGGTGCGGCACCTGCGCCAGGTCGGCGGGGTTCTCGATCAGCCGGTCGAGGAAGGCGTTGTCCCACTCGCGGTTGATGAGGCCGGCGCGGGGGCCCTGGAGCTGGTGGCTCATGCCGCCGGTACCCCAGACCTGGACGTTCAACGGCTTGTCGTAGGACTCGATCGCCTTACGCAGCGCCTGGCCGAGCCGGAAGCACCGGGCGCCCGAGGGGACCGGGTATTGCACGACGTTGACGTGGAAGGGGATCACCTTGCACGGCCACTTCTCGACGTCCCCGAACATCAGCGACAGCGGGACGGTCAGGCCGTGGTCGACGACCATCTCGTTCACGAGGGTGAGGTCGAAGTCGTCCCTGATGAGCGAATGCGCGATGTGTGCGGCCAGGTCGGGGTCGCCTTCGATGCCCGGAACCGGACGGGGCCCGTAGCCCTCGTCGGCGGTGGGGTAGGCCGCACCGGTGCCGAGCACGAAGGTCGGGATGATCGACGCGTCGAACGCGGTGGCGTGGTCGTTGTAGACCAGGAAGACCACGTCGGGGACGTTCTCCCGCTCCCACTGCTTGGCGAACTCGTAACCCTCGAAGACCGGCCGCCAGTAGGGCTCGTCGGTCCTGGCGTGGTCCCACGCCGCACCGATCGCCGGCACGTGTGAGGTGAAGACCGCGCCGGTGATCGTCGCGTGTTCGGCCGGCGACGCCGGGTCGGCGTACGCGGCGTCGAGGACGGCGTGGTCGAGGCGGTTGCCCTCGACCGAGCGCCCGCCGCCGACCATCATGTCGCGGTACTGCTCCTCGGTCATGCCGGTCATCGAGCCGGCCATCTGCTGGAACGACAACCCCAGCGCCGCGCCCCACTTGGCGAGGAAATAGATGTTGCCGCCCTCACGTATCGCGGCGTTGAGGTCGCGGCCGAGCAGCGCCTGCTTCTGCTCCTCCCGCAGCGGCCACTCGTCGAGGTAACCGCGCTCGTCGGCGAGGAATCGCGCGCGGTTCTCCGACTTCATCAGCGACATGCAGAACTGGTTGAGGTGATAGCCCTTGGCGGACTGCTCCGCGTCGAAGATGGTGGTCCCCGGAACCAGCTTGTAGGTCTTGTCCAGCGACATCGTCGGGTTCCTATCGTCTGTCGGGGTCACTCCGCGTCCGGCCAGTACAGGCGCATCGGGTTGGCGACGAGGAGCTTGTGCCGCAGCTCCGGCGTCGCCGCGATATGCGGGATGAAGTCGACCAGCAGGCCGTCGTCGGGCATGTGGCCGGTGAGGTTCGGGTGCGGCCAGTCGGTGCCCCACAACACCCGGTCGGGAAACTCCTCGACCACGCGCCGGGCGAACGGGACGACGTCGCGGTAGGCGTTTTGCTCCCCGTCGAGGGCCGGGGGCCCGCTCACCGAAAGCCGCTCCGGGCAGGTGACCTTGCACCAGATGTCGGGCCTCGCCCGCATGAAGTCCAAGAACGCCTCGAACTCCGGGCCGCGCGGGTCCTCGGCCACGTCGGGCCGGCCCATGTGATCGATGACCAGCGGCACCGGGATCCCGAGAAAGAAATCGCGCAGGTCGGCGAGGTCCGCCGCCTCGAAATAGATGACGACGTGCCAGCCGTACGGCTGGATCCGCTCGACGACGTCCCACAGATCCTGCCGCGGTGCCGCGTCGACCAGCCGCTTGACGAAGTTGAACCGCACGCCGCGGACGCCGGCCTCGTGCAGCTCCCGCAGCTGCGCGTCCGACACCCCGGGCCGCACCGTCGCGACACCCCGGGCCAGGCCCCCCGACGCCCGCAGCGCGTCGACCATCGCGCTGTTGTCGGCGCCGTGGCAGGTCGCCTGGACCACGACGTTGCGAGTGAAGCCCAAGTGGTCGCGCAGCGCGAAGAGCTGCTTCTTGGAGGCATCGCAGGGGGTGTACTTGCGTTCGGGCGCGTACGGGAACTCCGCTCCCGGGCCGAAGACGTGGCAGTGCGCGTCGACGGCGCCCTCGGGTAGCTGGTACCGCGGCCGGTCGGGACCGGCGTACCAGTCCAGCCAGCCGGGGGTCTTCTCGAAGATCTCCGTCACGGTCAGTCCTGGTAGCGCAGGCCGAGCTCGGCCAGCGGGCCGCGCATGTCGTACATGTCCAGGCCGAGTTCGCCCGCGCGGAACCGCGCGCGCTTGGCCTCCTCGTCGGCCTCGCGCTTGGCCGACGCCTCGGCGATCTCGGCGGCGCGCTCGCGCGGCACCACGACGACGCCGTCGATGTCCGCCACGACGACGTCGCCGGGCCGGACCAGGGCGTTGGCGCAGACCACCGGCACGTTGACCGAGCCGAGCGTGGCCTTGACGGTGCCCTTGGCGTTGACCGCGCGCGAGAAGACCGGGAAGTCCATGTCCTCCAGGTCGGCCACGTCACGCACCCCGCCGTCGATGACCAGGCCCTTGGCTCCCCGGGCGCGGAACGAGGTGGCGAGCAGCTCACCGAAGAAGCCGTCCTCGCTCTCGGTCGTGCACGCCGCGACCACGACGTCGCCCTCGCGGATCTGCTCGGCGGCGACGTGCAGCATCCAGTTGTCGCCGGGCTGCAGCAGCACGGTCACCGCGGTGCCGCACAGGCGGGCCTTCGGGTAGACCCCGCGCATGTAGGGGCGCATCAACCCCACTCGGCCCATGGCCTCGTGGATCGTCGCCACGCCGAACGCCGACAGCGCGGCGACCGCCTCGGGGTCGGCGCGGACGGTCGCCGTGTGGACGACGCCGATCTCGGTGTGCTGCATGTGTTCTTCTCCTGAAATCAGCGGCCGGCCGCGGCGAGGCGGGCGGCGAGTCGGGGGTAGACGCGCAGGGCGTTGCCGGAGTAGACGGCGGCCCGCTCCTCATCGGAGAGGTTCGGGGTGGCCTCGACGTACCGCTTCGTGTCGTCGAAGTGGTGGCCGGTGTCCGGGTCGATGTCGCGGACCGCGCCGATCATTTCGCTGGCGAAGAGCACCGACCGGCCGGGGACCACCCGGGTGAGCAGATCGATGCCGGGCTGGTGGTAGACGCAGGTGTCGAAGAAGACGTTGTCCAGCAGGGTCTGCGGGTCCGGCCTGCCCAGCGCCATCGCAAGGCCGCGGAACCGGCCCCAGTGGTAGGGCACCGCGCCGCCGCCGTGCGGGATCACGAACCGCAGTGTGGGGAAGTCCGCGAACAGGTCGCCCTGGATCAGCTGCATGAACGCCGTGGTGTCGGCGTTGAGGTAATGGGCGCCGGTGGTGTGGAACGCCGGGTTGCACGACGTGCTCACGTGGATCATCGCGGGGATGTCGTACTCGGCCATCGCCTCGTAGAGCGGATACCAGCTGCGGTCGGTCAGCGGCGGAGCGGTCCACTTGCCGCCCGACGGGTCGGGGTTGAGGTTGACCGTCACCGCGCCGAGTTCCTCGACCGCCCGGCGCAGCTCGGGCAGGCACGTCGCGGGATCGACGCCCGGCGACTGCGGCAGCATCGCTCCCGTCGCGAACCGGTCGGGGTACAGGGTACTCACGCGGTGGACCAGGTCGTTGCAGATCCGCGCCCAGACCGAGGACACCTCGAAGTCGCCGATGTGGTGCGCCATGAAGCTGGCCCGCGGCGAGAAGATCGTCAGGTCGCTGCCGCGCTCGTCCATGAGCCGCAGCTGGTTGGTCTCGACCGCCTGGCGCAGGTCGTCGTCGGTGATGACCAAGTCGTCGGGGTCGGGCGCGTTGTGTGGGTCGCCGACCGCCGCCACCTGCCGGTCCCGCCACTCGGCCAGCTGCGGCGGTGCGGTGGTGAAGTGCCCGTGGCAGTCGATGATCATGTGTTGTCTCCTGGAGATCGGCGCACGTCAGGCCCGGGCGCGGCTCGGCCAGCCGGTGTACTGCTCGGCGAGGTAGGTGCGGCCGGCCCGCGTACCCACCACGTTGTCCAGTTCCCCGAGTTGGCGCTGCAGGTCGAACGGCTCGCTGCCCGGCGCGGTGTGGAGAAGCTGGGTGATCCAGTACGAGAAGTTCTGGGCCCGCCACACCCGCTGCAGGGCGCGCGGCTGGTAGTCGCCCAACGCGGCGTCGCCGTCGCTGCCGAGAGCCCGCACCAGGACCTCGGCCAGCACCTTCACGTCATGCAGCGCGAGGTTGAGCCCACGGGCACCGGTCGGCGGCACGGTGTGCGCGGCATCGCCGGCGAGGACCATCGAGCCCCAGCGCATCGGCTCCTGAACGAACGAGCGGAACTTCAGCACGGTCTTCTCGAAGATCGGCCCCTCCCGGAGCCGGAAGCCGTCCTCGCCGGCCACCCGGGCCTGGAACGTCTCCCAGACGCGGTCGTCCGGCCACGCGTCGACGGACTCGTCCGGGTCGCACTGGAAGTACATCCGCTGCACGGTCTCGCTGCGTTGGCTGATCAACGCGAATCCGTGCTCGGAGTGGGCGTAGATCAGCTCGGGCGCGCTCATCGGCGCCTCGGTGAGGATGCCGAACCAGGCGAACGGGTACTCCTTGGTGAAGCGCACCCGCCGGTCCTCGGGCACCAGGCCGCGGCACATGCTGCGTGACCCGTCCGCACCGACCACGTACCGCGCTCGGATCTCGTGGCGGGTCCCGTCGGGCGCGGTGTAGCGGACCCGGGGGCTGCCGGTGGTGATGTCGAGGACCTCGGTGTCCCTGATGCCGAAATGGACCGTGCCCCCGTCGCGCTCCCGCGCGTCGGCCAGGTCGACGAACACGTCGGTCTGTGGGTAGAGCCACACCGACTCGCCCACCAGATCCTTGAAGTCGATGCGGTGCGCCCGGCCGCCGAACCGGAGCTCGACGCCCTCGTGCTCACAGCCGTCGCGCAGGATCCGGTCGGACACGCCGGTCTCGACCAGGTCCCGGGCGACATCGGCTTCGAGGATGCCGGCCCGCTGCGTGGTCTCGATCTCGCGCCGGGTGCGTGTGTCGAGCGCGATCGTCTCGACCCCCGCACGCCCGAGACGGTGCGCCAACATCAAACCGGCCGGACCGGCTCCGACGATGGCTACCGGAACCGTCGTGACGGTGTCGACGGTGGCATCGGCCATGGCATCTCCCGGGGGCTGCGAACGTTGTAAGCACCCCGAACGCTGGCAGGCGGGACCGTCCCCGGTCAGCAGTGTTTCCGTCAGGCGGAAGTACGGTCAGCCAGTCGTGCGGGCCCGCCTGCCGAGCTCCTCCGAAATGCCGAAGGCGGCCCGCAGGATCGGCTCGCGCAGCCCGCGCGCACGGCTTGCGTCACGCGCGGCGATGACGATCCCCAACGCGGCGCTCACCGGCCCGGTGCGACCGACCCGCACCGGCGCGGCCACCGCGACCGTGGTTTCCGAGAGCTGCCGGTCACTGACGAAGACCTGCTCGCGGCGGATGTGCTCCAACTGTGCCCGCAACGTGTCCGGGTCGGTGACCGTGTGCCGGGTCCACACCGGGAGCGGCGAATCGAGGACCGCCTCCTGGATGTCCCGGGTCGCGTGCGCCAACAGCACGCGGCCCATCCCGGTGGAGCCGATGGGGAACCGCGTCCCGACCGTCGTCAGCAGTTCCACCGAGCGGTGCCCGGCGATCCGCTCGACGAAGACCAGCTCGGTGCCTTCGCGCACCGCGAGCTGGATGTTCTCGTGCGTCACCTCGTAGAGGTCCTGCATGAACGGCAGCGCCACATCGCGCAGAATCTGGGTGCGGGGGCAGCCCGAGGCGATCTCCCACAGCCGCAGCCCGACATGCCACGACCCGTCCTCCCCGCGCTCGATCGCACCCCACCCCGCCAGTTCCGCGACCACACGGTGCGTGGTGCTCAAGGGCAGGCCCGTGCGCTGAGCGATCTCCGACAGCGTGTGGGTCTGGTGCTCGCGGTCGAAAACCGACAGGACTCTGAGGACCTTTCCAGCCGCGGTGCTCTGGGGTGTGCTCACCTCGTCAGTCTGGCAGACCGGCGTTGAGCAGCCCTGATGCGCGCTCTACCATCGGGCCGACGCAAGGAGGCGATGTGGACGGACAGATCTGTGGGCTGTCCTCGATGGCGACGCGGCTGATTCTGGCCGAGTTGGCCGAGGACATCCGAGTCGTGCACGGGGTGCCGGTGCGCTTCGAATCCGCCGGAGGGGTCGAGATCGCGCGCCGGGTACGCGAAGGCACCGATGCCGACGTGCTCGTGCTTGCCGACGACGCACTGGCCGAGCTGGAAAGCGAAGGGCACCTCCTCGGCGGCACGGTCCGCCCGCTTTGGACGTCCCAGGTCGTCGCCGCAGTGCCGGCCGGGTCACCGGTTCCGGCCTTCGGCTCGGCGTCCGACCTGCAAGCCGCCCTCCTGGCCGCCGGGCGCATCGCCTACTCCACCGGTCCCAGCGGTACGGCCCTCATCGACCTGATCACCCGACTGCGGCTCGCCGACACGCTCCGGGACCGGCTTGTGCAAGCCCCGCCGGGAGTACCCGTCGGCAGCCTCCTCGCGTCCGGCGAAGCCGACCTGGCGCTTCAACAGCACAGCGAACTGATGGACGTGCCAGGCGTGGTCGTCATCGGCCCGCTGCCCGGCGACACCGCCATCAGCTCGACATTCAGCGGCGCGGTACTGGCATGTTCGAGCGAGCCACACCGCGCCCGCGAAGTCCTCGACGTCCTCGGCTCCGACGCAGCGTCGGAAATCGCCCGCGCCAAGGGTATGCGGGCCGTCGGCACGCAGGACTGACCGCAGCAGCCGCCGAGAACACGACAACGCCCCGGTGCCGGCCCGGCGGCGTGCGGTCGGTGCCCGGCGGGCGGGCCTCAGGCGGCTGTGAGGACGAGCTTGCCGACGTCGGAGCGGTTCGCGATCTGTTCAGCGCCAGTCTCACCGTGCCCGCCGGTCCGCGGGCGCCCGGACACAGGTGTACGCGCTCACCGCCGGGGCGGTGGTTGTCGCCGCGTTGCTCTTTCGCGCACGGCGAAGGCAGAAACGGGTAGGCCTAGGAGAAGGAGTCGGACTCGGCCGGTAAGCGTGAGCGCCCAGTCGGCGAAAGTCCTGCGGTGGTGCCGGGGTGGTCGCGTTCATCGAAGCCCGCACGGGCGCGTTTGCTCAGCGTCTCGACGAGACCGAGGGCCGAGAGTTGGCGGACAGCGGGAGCCCTGCCACCGCCGTGGACTCGGGGGACGGAAGGGAGCGGCATCATGAAGGCACAGGTAGGCGATTGGGTGGTGGTCGAATCTCCGCACGTGGGCGAAGCCAGGCGTCTCGGCTTGGTGCTCCGGGTGAATCACGCGGACGGCACTCCGCCCTATCTGGTGCGCTGGACCGAAGACGACCACGAGTCACTGTTCTTTCCCGGCCCCGAAACACACGTCGAGAAGCCCGAGGCCTTGCTCCGGTCCGTGACACGTCGCTGACGTAGGCTCCGACGAGCCCTTGCCGACACCCCGTCGAGTTCTACGGCGCCGTCGGCTCATTCGGCGAGCCGGCGGCCCATCGGCCACCGCAGGTTGGGAGTTCGGCCTCACCGCCGAGGCCGGCATCGACATCAAGGGCGCCGGCGACAGGAATCCCCCGCCCCGCCGAAGGAGCAGCGCACCGTGTCCTACGACCGCACCGCCCGCCTCGCCACCACGGACTTCGACGCCGCCGTCGACGCGGTTCGCCGAGCGTTGGCCGACCAGGGCTTCGGCATTCTGACCGAGATCGACGTCAAGGCCACCTTGAAGGCCAAGCTCGGCCATGACATGGAGGACTACCTGATCCTGGGCGCGTGCAACCCGCCGCTCGCCCACCAGGCATTGGAGGCCGACCGCAGCGTCGGTCTGCTCCTGCCCTGCAACGTCGTGGTCCGTCGCGACGGCGACCACACCCTGGTTCAGGCCCTGGATCCCAACACCATGGTCACCCTCACCAGCCTCGACACCATGAGGCCCGTCGCCGAGGAAGCCACCGCCCGCCTGGACGCTGCCCTGGACGCACTTACCCGGTAATCCGGTGACCGGATGGCGGGCTTCCTTCCGGGGTGGATCGTTGGCGGCACGGACGTGGCAAGCACCGGGCCGCCACTCGGCGGGTCACGCGGAGGAGGCCTCGCATGTGTGTCGGCGCATGAGCGCCAGCGACACGTAGACCAGGGCCACGAGCACGGGTACCTCGATCAGCGGGCCGACGACGCCCGCGAGGGCCTGGCCGCTGGTGACGCCGAAGGTGCCGATGGCGACCGCGATGGCGAGTTCGAAGTTGTTGCCGGCGGCGGTGAACGCGAGGGTGGCGGTGCGGTCGTAGGGCAGGCCGATGCCGCGCCCGAGGGCGTACGAGCCGAACCACATCACGGCGAAGTAGACCAGCAGCGGCAGGGCGATCCGCGCGACGTCGCCGGGCTCGCCCGTGATGGTGTCGCCCTGCAACGCGAACAGGATCACGATCGTGAACAGCAGGCCGTAGAGGGCGACCGGGCCGATTTTGGGGAGGAACCCGGTTTCGTACCAGTCGCGTCCCTTGGCCTTCTCGCCCTGGCGGCGGGTCAGGAACCCGGCCAGCAGGGGGATGCCGAGGAAGACGATCACGTTGAGGGCGATCTTCCGGAAGGAGACGTCCAGGTGTTCGCCGTCGCCCAACCCGAGCCATCCGGGGAGCAGGTCGAGGTAGAACCAGCCCAGCACGCCGAACATGACGACCTGGAAGACCGAGTTGAGCGCGACCAGGACGGCGGCGGCCTCGCGGTCGCCGCACGCGAGATCGTTCCAGATGATGACCATCGCGATGCAGCGCGCGAGGCCGACGATGATCAGGCCGGTCCGATACTCCGGAAGGTCGGAGAGGAAGATCCAGGCGAGCGCGAACATGATCGCCGGGCCGATGATCCAGTTGATCACCAATGAGGAGGCCATCAGCCGCTTGTCGCCGGTGATGGTGTCGAGGCGGTCGTAGCGGACCTTGGCCAACACGGGGTACATCATCAGCAGCAGGCCGAGCGCGATCGGCAGCGAGATGCCGCCGATCTCGACCCTGGACAACGCGTCGTCCAGGCCCGGGATCAGCTTGCCCAACCCGATGCCGATTGCCATCGCCAGGCCGATCCACACCGGCAGGAACCGGTCGAGGGTGGAGAGCCTGCCGGCGATCACGGCGGAGCCGTCCGCCGAGGCGGACCGGCTGTCGGTGGCGTTCATCAGCAGGGCCTCTTCCGGTTGTGCACGACGGTGTCGCGGGCATTGGCCGCGAGATCCCCCAGGGCGGTGGCGACGGTGTCGAGCGCATCGGGCCTGAGGCGGTAGTAGACGAAGCGCCCGCACGGTTCGGTGTCCACCATCCCGGCCTCGCGCAGCACCTTGAGGTGGTTGGACAGGTTGGTCTGCTTGGCGCCCGTCTCCTCGACGAGGTGACTGGCACACAGCGCCTCGCTCGCGAGCAGCGTGACGATGCGCAGACGCAGCGGGTCCGCGAGTACCTTCAACAGATCAGCATCGACTGACATCACCATGGACTGATACGTTACGTGCCCAGGGAGCGAAAAGCGAACCTCCGATCCGAGGAGCCGGACATGTCTCCTGCCGTCGTGTCGACCGGCGGGGAAGGGCGTCTGGCAGGGGTCTCCCGCGCGGCCACGGTGCGGTCGCCGCGGGCACGCCGTCGCGGATGTCGCGTTCAGCCCGGGCTGCCTCGACACGCTGCTCCCGGCCGGGGGCGTCGCCACGCGGACTGGCGCGTCGCCGATCCCGGCGGTGGCCTGGCCGAGACCGTGCGCGGCATCCGCGACGAAATCTGCCTTACCGCACTGTTCACCGACCCGCGCACGGCCGCCCCGGCACCTCGCGGATAACACTTCTCCGTCGCCTCTGGACCGAAAGGACTCGCACCATGTCCGAAAAGCCTTCCGTACTGTTCGTCTGCGTCCACAACGCCGGCCGCTCCCAGATGGCCGCAGGCTTCCTCGAACACTTCGGCGGCGGCCGCATCGAGGTCCGCTCCGCCGGATCGATCCCGGGCGACCGGGTCAACCCGGCGGCGGTAGAGGCGATGAACGAAGTGGGTATCGACATCTCCCACGCGACCCCGAAGGTCCTCACCACCGAGGCCGTTCAAGCCTCCGACGTCGTCATCACCATGGGTTGCGGCGACGCGTGCCCGATCTTCCCCGGCAAGCGCTACCTGGACTGGGCCCTGGAGGACCCGGCCGGCCGGGGCGTCGAGGCGGTGCGGCCGATCCGCGACGAGATCGAGAAGCGCATCCGCGTCCTGGTGGGCGAACTCACCAGTGAGCGAGACTAAAGGGCTCGGGACCTTCGGGGGACGCCGTGTCGGCGGTGTCGCCTCGCCCGACCTTCTCTTCCCCCGGACGCGCCGATGTCCGACAGGCGACGCGCCGCCCGCGCACGCGGGGCGGGTGTCGAGTCGACGCGGGGCCGACTCCGGCCGCGAGCCTGGCCGGTGATGGATCCCGGGGTCATCGGGGGAGTTCGACCCGGAATTCGGTGTGGTCGGGGTGCTGGGTCAGGGTGACGGTGCCGTGGTGGGCGGTGACGACGGCCTTGACGATGGCCAGGCCCAGTCCGGTGTTGCCGGCGGTGCGCGAGCGGCCGGTGTCGGCGCGGACGAAGCGGTCGAACACGTCGCGGCGGATCGGTTCGGGGACGCCGGGGCCGTTGTCGGTGACGGTGAACACCACGTGCGCGGCGCCGGATTCGAGCCGGACGGTGACGTCGGTGCCGGGCGGGGTGTGGGTGCGGGCGTTGGCGAGGAGGTTGGCGACCACCTGGTGGAGACGGTGTTCGTCGCCGGTGACGGTGATCGGCTCCTCCGGGAGGTCGAGGATCCAACGGTGGTCGGGTCCGGACGCCCGGGCGTCGCCGGTGGCATCCAGGACCAGCCGGGTCAGGTCGACCGGTTCGTGGACGAGGGGGCGGCCGGCGTCCAGACGGGCGAGCAGGAGCAGGTCCTCGACCAGGGTGCTCATGCGCAGTGACTCGGATTGCATGCGCTCCAGGGCGTGGCGGATCTCGGGTGGGATGGGCCCTGGGTGGCGCAGGGCGAGTTCGGCGTGGCCGCGGAGGGTGGCGACGGGGGTGCGCAGTTCGTGGCCGGCGTCGGCAGCGAAGTTGCGCAGGCGCTCTTCGACGGCCTGGCGGCGGGTGAGGGCATCGCCGATGTGGCCGAGCATGCGGTTCAACGCAGCGCCGACGCGGCCGACTTCGGTGTGGGGGTCGGTGTCGGGCAGCGGTTCGGGCATCGCGACCTCGCCGCCCGCCAGGGGGAGTTCCGCGACGCGAGTCGCGGTGTCGACGACCCTGTCCAGCGGGCGCAGGGAAAGCCGCACCCAGTACGCGGCGGCGGCGCCGGTGACAAGAAGGGCGGCGCCGAAGACGAGCGTTTCGACGGCTTCGAGGCGGTGGACGGTCTCCTCGATCGGGTGCAGGGGCAGGCCGGTGATCAGGACGTCGCCGTCGTCGCCGCGGACGGCCACGACCCGATACGTGCCCAGGCCGGTGATGTGGATGTCGTGGCCTCGTCCGTCGACGGGCACGCCCGCGAGGTCGTGGGCGTCGTCGTTGGTGAGGGTGAGGCGGCGGTCGGTGTCCCGGTGCACGACGGCCGCGTCGGTGGTGTGTCCGTCGAGGAGGCGGGCGCCGAGGGTGCCGTCGGCCTGGCCGCGGGTGTCGGGTCGGTTGTCGTCGTCGGGGCGACCCTCGTGTTCGAGGCTGGCCGGGAACCGGCCCCCGGACTGGACCAGTTGCTGGTCGAGCCGCTCGATCAGGAACCCCTCCAGGGCCAGAACGGTACCCACCCCCACCGCCGCGCACGCCAGGGCCAGGAGCACGACGAGTCCGGCCGTGAGGCGGACCCGCAGCGTGCGCGGCAGGCGCGGCCTGCTCACGGTGCTTCCGGCTTGAGGACGTATCCCACGCCGCGCACGGTGTGGATGAGCGGGACGCGGCCGGCGTCGACCTTCTTGCGCAGGTAGCTGATGTACAGCTCGACGACGTGTGCCCGGCCGCCGAAGTCGTAGGACCACACGTGGTCGAGGATCCGGGCCTTGGACAACACCCGGCGCGGATTGCGCATCAGATAGCGCAGCAGCTCGAACTCGGTTCGTGACAGGTCGATCGCGGTCCCGGCGCGCGAGACCTCCCGCGCGTCCTCGTCCATCACCAGGTCGCCGACGACGAGACGATTCTCGCCGGCGTCGCGCGCCATGCCGGCGCGCCGCAGGAGTCCGCGCAACCGGGCGAGGACCTCTTCGAGACTGAAGGGCTTGGTCACATAGTCGTCGCCGCCGGCGGTGATCCCGGCGATACGGTCCTCGACGGCGTCACGCGCGGTCAGGAACAGCACGCACACCCGCTCCAGCTCCGCGCGGATCCCCCGCAGGAGCGCGAGCCCGTCGGTGTCGGGCAGCATCCAGTCCAGGACCACCGCGTCGGGGCGGAAGTCGCGAGCGAGCGCGAGAGCACCCGCCCCGTCGGCGGCGGTGCGCACCTCCCAGCCCTCGTAGCGCAGCGCCCCCGAAAGGACGTCGGTCAGATCGGGTTCGTCGTCCACGACCAGGACCCGCACCGACCCGCCGTCGGGTCGTCGCAGGTGGGAAGAAGCACTGGGGTTGTCCATGTCGCCTCCAGCATCGCGTGTCGCACCCGGGTCGCGGCCTGTGACGCGCCTCTGAGTTTCCTCTGAATCCGCGGCCGAACCCGTCGTTGAGAGAGTTTTCAAAGGTTGCGTTGCGACGCTGGCGGCTCGCGGACGAACCGCGCGAGAGGAGCCCGTCATGACCGGCACGCTGTACGAGAGCCCGCCGATCACGCACGCCGGGCAGCGACATCGACTGCGCCGCGTCGTGCCCGCCGCGGCCCGGACGCTGATCGCAGCCGGAGCCGTCGCCGTGGTGGCACTGTGGTGGGCCGACACCCCCGCCGTGGTGGGCCCGGCCGACTGGCTCACCGACGCCGGGCGCATCACCGGACTGCTGGCCGGCTACGCGTGCGCGGTCCTGCTCGTCCTGATGGCCCGCATCCCGCTGCTCGACCACAACGTCGGCTCGGACCGGCTGGCGCGTTGGCACGCGATGGGCGGCCGATACACGGTCTGCCTCGCCCTCGCACACACCCTGCTGATCATCGTCGGCTACTCGCTCGCCGCACACACCGACATCGTGCACCAGAGCACGACGCTGGTCTTCGACTACCCCGAGATGCTCAAGGCCACCGGCGGGTTCCTGCTGCTCCTGGGCACCGGGATCCTCTCCGCCCGCGCGGCCCGGCGCAGACTGTCCTACGAGACGTGGCACTACCTGCACTTCGCCACCTACCTCGCGATCTTCCTGGCCTTCGGCCACGTGCTCGCCAACGGTGCCGACTTCGTCGGGAACCCGGCCGCGCAGGCCGCCTGGTACACCCTGTACGTCGGCGTGGCGCTCCTGGTGGCGTGGTTTCGCTTCCTCGCGCCCGTACGCCGCGCGCTGCGGCACCGGCTTCGGGTCGTGGCCCTGCATCCCGAGTCGCCCGGCGTCGTGTCGGTGTACATGACCGGGCATCACCTGGACGAACTCGCGGGCGAGCCGGGGCAGTTCCTGCGCTGGAGGTTCCTGACCCGGGGCTTGTGGTGGGCCGCCAACCCGTACTCGCTGTCCGCGCCCGCCGATCCGCGCCACCTGCGCATCACCGTCAAGTCCGCCGGGGCGCACAGCGCGGCCCTGGCTCGCCTGCCCCTGGGCACGCGGGTGTGGGCGGAGGGCCCGTACGGCGCGTTCAGCGCGGCCCGGCGTACCGCGCCCAAGGTCCTGCTGCTCGCCGGCGGCGTCGGGATCACCCCATTGCGGACGCTGTTCGAGACGCTGCCCGGCCAGGTCACGCTCGTCTACCGGGCCCGGCGCCCGCAGGACCTCGCACTGCGCGCCGAGTTGGACGCGATCGCCCTCGCCCGCCGGGCGAAAGTGCACTACATCGTGGACCAACCCGCCGAGTACTCCTCGCCGCTCACCGCGCAGGCGCTGTCCACTCTGGTCCCCGACCTCGCGGCCCACGACGTGTACCTGTGCGGGCCGCCCCCGATGACGGACGCCGCGATCCGCGCCCTGCGCGCGGCGGGCGTACCGCGCCGCCGCATCCACCACGAGTCCTTCGCGTTCTGACCCACATCAGGGAGCCGTCCGTGCACCGCGCAGCCCTCGCCACCGTCTCGACCGTCGCCGGCGTCATCCTGCTCCTGACGGTCAAACCCCACCAGGACCCCGGCCCCACCGCGTCCCCTCCCGGCACACCGACCTCGACCTCCGGCGGCACGAGCGCCCCACCCGGCCCGCAAGCCATAGCGGGCGCCCGCAGCGGAACCTTCACCGGCGACACCATCGACACCCGCTACGGGCCCGTGCAAGTCGCCATCACCCTGGCCGAGGGCAAACTCACCGGCGTCCAAGTCCTCCAGACCCCCTCCGACAACGACCGCGACCGCCGGATCGCCGCCCGAGCCGTCCCCCGCCTGACCCAGGAGGCCCTGGCCGCGCAGAGCGCGACCATCCACACCGTCTCCGGCGCCACCTACACCAGCCGCGGCTACATCGATTCCCTCCAAAGCGCATTGGACCAGGCCCATGGCTGAACACCGGAATCCCACACCCCTGCACCACGTCGAACACGTGATGGGCACGGTCTTCTCCTTCGACATCCGCGACACCCCCACCCCGCACATCCGCCACGCCCTGCGCCAAGCCGTCGCCTGGCTGCACCACGTGGACGCGGTCTTCTCCACCTATCGCCCGCACAGCCCGATCAGCCGCCTCGGCCGCGGCGAGACCACACTCGCCGACTGCCCACCCGAAGTCGCCCACGTCCTGGATCTGTGCGCCGAGACGAACGACCTCAGCGGCGGCTGGTTCGACCCCCACGCCGGCGGCACCCTCGACCCGTCCGGCCTGGTCAAGGGCTGGTCCATCGAACACGCCTCGCACATCCTGGCCGACGCCGGCGCCCACAACACCTACGTCAACGGCGGCGGCGACATACGCCTGCGCGGCGAACCCGAACCCGGCACGCCATGGAACGTCGGCATCGCCCACCCGCTGCACCCGGGCGAGTTGTGCGCCGTCGTCACCGGCCGCGACCTGGCCATCGCCACCTCCGGCACGGCCGAACGCGGCCCCCACATCCTCGACCCGCACACCGGCGAACCCGCCACCACACTCCTCTCCCTGACCATGACCGGCCCCAGCCTGACCCGGGTCGACGCCTACGCGACCGCCGCCTTCGCGATGGGTCACACCGCACGCCCCTGGATCGAACGCCTCACCGGTTACGAGGCGTTCGTGGTCACCTCCGCCGAACTCTGCTGGTCCACAACAGGGTTCCCCCGCGACCCACGCATCGGGACGTAGTCCCATCCGCGCGTGGCGGCGCGAGCCCGGCGCCCGAACGCGGGCGAACCGATCAGTCCGGCTCCATGTGGGAGCGGCGGAAGACCGAGGCGTGGCCGGTGACGTGCGGGCGTACGGCCGCCATCGCCTGGACGACCGCAGCCTCCAGGCTCCCGCCGGTGTCGATCCCAACGGCCTCTGTCCACGGCGGTTCTGCGGCCGCCATGCCGGCGGCCACGTCGAGGTCGGCGTCGGACGCCCCGGGCGCGCGGGTGGTCAGGCGAGCCGCCGACACGTCGTCCGGAGCCCGACAGTGCAGGGACACCAAGTCGGCGTGGGTGCGTTCGGCCATCCGCACCGCGGCTTCGCGCTGTCCCGCGTGGGACCAAGTGGCATCCAGGACAACGGACTCGCCACGGGACAACAGGGCGGACGCGCGGTCGAGCAGGGCCGCGTAGGTCGTGGCGGTCCGCTCGGGCGTATACAGGCCTTCGCCGTAGGCGGCGGCTGCGGACTCCTCCGCTGGGATGCCTGCCATCTCTTTGCGGAGGCGGTCGCTGCTGAGGAGCGTGACGCCCAGGCGATCGGCCAGCGCGCCCGAGAGTGTGGACTTCCCGCTGCCCGGAAGCCCACCGACGAGGGTCAGGCCGACAACGGAGGCGTGCAGGTGGCGCAGCGTCGTCGAGACCAGCCGCCGTGACGCCGCCGCTGCGCCGGGCGCGCCTTGTCGTGCCTGGATCAGGGAGACCTTGGCGCGGACGAACGCCCGGTAGGCGACATAGTGGTGCCACAGGGACGGTGGTGCGGGATCGCCGGAGTACTCGCTGTACCGGGCGAGGAAGAACGCCGCGGCCTCTGGAGCACCCAGTTGTTCCAGGTCCATGGCGAGGAAGGCCGCGTCGTCGAGACCGTCGACGTAACGAAGGCGGTCGTCGAATTCCAGACAGTCCAGGACGCGGGGGCCGTCGTCCATGCAGAAGATGTCCTCGGCGAGCAGGTCACCGTGGCCGTCGACCACCCGTCCCTGCTCGATGCGTGAGTCGAACAACTGCCTGCGACCGGCGAGATAGCGGCGTACCAACCGCTCCACCTCGTCCACGCCGTCGGGTACGGCGCCGTCGTCGGCCGACGCGCGGATTTGCGCGAAGCTCTGTGCCCAGCGCGACAACAGGGCGTCCCGCGTGCCCTGTTCGTTGATCTCCGGGCTGCGGGCCGCGTCCGCGTGACGGGCGGCGAGCATCCGGGCAACAGCCCGCAGGATGCCGTCGACGTCGGCGCCTTCACTCACGAGCCGGGAGAGGCGGCGCTCCGCCGGCATACGACGCATCACCACGAGGGGTTCGGGCACGTCCGCGTCCGGGCTGCGAAATTCTCCCAGGCCCAGGTAGACGTCCGGGGCGAAGCGACGGTTGAGAGCGACTTCCCGCTCACACGCGGCTCGCCGTGCCGTCTCGGTGGTGTAGTCCAAAAACCCCAGATCGACCCGTTTCTTGAGCTTGTAGGCGCGGTCGCCGACGAAGAACAAGACCGCGGTATGCGTCTCCCGCACCTCGGCGCGCGGGAGCGGCGGGACATCGAGATCGGTGCCGGTCCGGAGCACGGACGCGTCGGCCTGATGTCCTGACACCACCGGCTCGCCGAGGGGGCTGGGCTCAGTCATGGGGGACGACGGCGACGGGGCGGTGCGCGCGACGGACGACGGCGGCCGGGGGACCCGGACGTGATGCCGGGGTGGGGCGGTGCCGGGTCGGCTCCGGTTTCGGCGGGGGCCACACGCGCAGCAGGCGCTGTGTGCGCTTGTGATGCTCGGCTTCGTCGGTGCCGTTGCGGGCAGCGGCAAGGTTCCGGGATGGGCCGTCGAACTCCACGGTGATGGCTGGCTTCATGGCCATTGCCTCCGTCTCGTAGGAAGCCGGAATGACGGTGGGTGAGTCCGCCTGTCCGACTGTGTCGTTCCCGTGCCCTCGGCGGCGGCCGCGCAGAAGACCCTGAGGGGTACTTGATGGGTGACCATCCGCGCCGAACGCCGAGCGCGACCGATTCGCATTCGAGGAGTACCCCAAAATTTCTCGCGGCGCACGCGGACCCCGATGTGGCAGGGCTCGTGTAGGCGCGGAATCCGACACGAGGAGTGCGTTCTATGTCGAGGTGCGGGCGACCCCACCGCTCGACGAGTCGCCTCCCCGCCGCGGCGGCCGAGGCCGGTCCGCAGGGTGTCGAGGGGCGTCGCCGGTTCGCTCGACGGTGAGGTCGAGGAAGTGCGTCGAGCAGGAAATACAGGGATCATGATTGCGGATCGCCCGTTCGCACAGTTTTGTCAACTCGGCGTCCGTGGCGTCACCGTCTCGCAACCGCTCCTGCACGATGCGGCGCAGGTCCTCTTCGATGGCGCCCTGATTTTGTGCCGTGGGGGGCACCAGGGTCGCGTCGGTGACGGTTCCCCGCGTATCCAGGGAGTAGCGATGGTAGAGCAGGCCGCGTGGTGCCTCAGTGGCCCCGTGGCCGATGCCCTGTCGCGACGGCACATCGACGTACGGGTTCGTCGCAGGTTCGTACCCGTCGATGATGCGCAACGCCTCGTCGACCGCGTAGAGCACCTCGACGGCGCGCACGATGATGCTGCGGAAAGGGTTGAGGCAGACCGCGCCCTCCAGGGGGTCGCCGAGTCCGGCGTCCTGGGCGGCTTGACGGGCGATGAGGGAGAGGTGTCTCCCGCTGATGGCGAAACGCGCCAGCGAACCGGTCAGGTGGCGGCGTCCGTCCAGCCGGGAGTGGAGGCCGGTGGAGTAGGGCACTTGGTGCTCGACGACATGGCTGCCGAATTCACTGACCGCGAAACTTCGGGTGGAGGACGCGCGGTCGATTCCCGGGATCGAATGGAGGGGATCGCCTACGGTCATGACGGTTGGCGTACCGGACTCGATGGCGTAGGTGTCCGCTTCGGCCAGGGCGAGCAGGTCGTGGTCGCACACGGTGTCGGGGAAGTCGAAGCCCGCCACCCAGCGCACCGTTTGCGCCGCATCGTCGCGGGCGCGTAGCAACTGTTCCCTCAGCGGGCGCAGTTCGGTGGGGGTCGGGATGCGATGGAAACCACCGAGGCGCACGTTGATCGGGTGGATCGCCCGACCGCCGAGGAGTTCGAGGATCGCGTTGCCGGCCTGCTTGAGGCGAAGACCGCGCTCGACGTCGGCGGGTCGGAAGCGGGCGAGCTCGACGAAGCTGTCGCAGCCGAAGAAATCGGGGGCATGGAGAAGGTGGACGTGCAGGGTCTGGCTCTCGATCCACTCGCCGCAATAGAGCAGGCGGCGCAGCCCGGCCAACTGTCCGCCCACGACTACCCCACAGGCGTCTTCGATGGCGCGGCAGGCACTCAGCTGATAGGCGACCGGGCAGATCCCGCACACCCGGGAGGTGAGGTCGGGTGGTTCCGTGTGGGCGCGTCCCCGCAGGAACGCCTCGAAGAAGCGTGGAGGTTCGTAGATCGCCAATCGGGCCCGGACCACCTTGCCGTCCTCGATGCGCAGGTGCAGTGCGGTCTCTCCTTCGACGCGGCCGAGCGCCTCGACTTTCAGCGTCCGAGTTGCGGGCCCGGTCACTCTTCGACTTCCCGGGGGACGGCCGTGTCGAACTCCTCGGCGGCCGTGTTGAAGGTGCGCAGTACCCGCACGATGTCGAGAGTGTCCATTCCGTCGCGTCGCAGGAGGGGGACGAAGGCGGTGAAGTTGGTCGAGTCGGATGGGCCGAAACAGCCGTAGCAGCCACGTGCGAAAGTGGGGCAGAGGGCTCCGCAGCCGGCGTGGGTGACCGGGCCCAGGCAAGGAGTGCCGCGAGCCACGGTCACGCAGACGGTGCCACGTCGTTTGCACTCGAAGCACACGCTGTGCGCGGGCACGTCGGGTTTGCGTCCGGCGAGGAAGCCGGTGATGACCTCGACGAGTTGGCCGCGGTCGATGGGGCAGCCGCGCAGTTCGAAGTCGACCGGAACATGGGCGCTGATGGGGGTCGAGGTGGCGAGTGTCGCGATGTAGTCCGGTCGGGCGTAGACCACCGAGGTGAACTCGACGACGTCCGCGTAGTTGCGCAGGGCCTGGATGCCGCCGGCGGTCGCGCAGGCGCCGATGGTCACCAGGTGCCGGGAATCGGCGCGGATCCGGTGGATTCGGTCGACGTCCTCCCGGGTGGTCACCGAGCCCTCGACCAGGGACAGGTCGTAGGGGCCGGGCGCGGGCGCGCCGGATGCCTCCAGGAAGTGCGAGATCTCCCATTTCTCGGCGATGCCGAGGAGCTCGTCTTCGCAGTCGAGCAGGGTGAGCTGGCAGCCGTCGCAGGAGGCGAACTTCCACACCGCCAGTTTCGGGGGCCGGTGGGCATCGGTGGGCATGTCACAACTCTCGGATCATGAGGAGGGGCTGCGCACGGGTCCAGGTGATGACGGGACCGTCGCTGCACAGCAGCAGGGGGCCGAGTTGGCAGTGCCCGCAGTGTCCGCTTCCGCAGTGCATGGTGCGTTCGAGGGAGACTTGGATCCGGTCCGGATCGACGCCACGGTGCACGAGGTCGTGTGCGGTCGCCCTGATCATCGGCTCGGGGCCACAGATGAACGCCGTCACGGTGCGCGGATCGAACGCGGCCCGGTCGACCAGGGTGGTGACCAGTCCCACGTCGTCCCGCCAACGTGGGTCGGGGAAGTCCACGGTGGTCAGGACGCGAGCGCCGGCCTGCCATGTACGTGCCTGGTCGACGTACAGCACGTCGCCGGGTGTACGTGCCCCGATCAGGAGGTTCACGCGTCCGTACCGGCCGGGTGCGGCGATCGCGTCGACCACGAGCGGCCGAAGGGGGGCCAAGCCGATCCCGCCGGCCACGACCAACAGATCGCCGCCGGTCGGGGCGGGCAACTGCCACCCGGTGCCGAAGGGGCCGCGTATCCCGAGGGTGTCGCCGACGCGCACTCCGTGGAGCGCGCCGGAGACGGCCCCGACGACGCGCACGGTGTGCTGGAGAAGTCGTCCGTCCATTCCGCAGACCGACAGCGGAATGTCGCCGACACCGAAGGCGTAGACCATCGCGAACTGCCCCGGTACGAAGGGCGCCAGGGGCGAGCGAACGGGTGCCAATGTAATCGTTGCCGTCTCGGGCGTTTCGATCCGGCGTTCGAGCACCCGATACGGTACCGGCACGGCCGCTGTAGCCACCCCCGCCGCCGGACTTGTCATGCCCTTCCCCGGGTGTTCGCGGCGTCGGAGCCCCCGTAGAGGTCGAGCAGACGAATGCGAGTCGCCTTGAGTCGCCGGGCGATCACCTGGGCGACGCAGTGATTGACCACGAGTCCGAACGTGGGATCCTCGTCGCACATGGCACGAACCTCGCCCGCGTCGAACTCGTACGCGACGACGGCGCCGCGGGTGTATGCGCCGAGGTGCCAGCGGTACGGCTGGAACAGCCAGGACCATCCCAGTAGTTCGTCCACGCCCAGAGTCTCCACGACGGCATCGCGTCGACCCGGGACGTGGATGTCGAGCGCGACCAGTCCGGAGCGGACGACCCAGAATCGATCCGCCGGGCCGTGCTCTTCGAAGACGCGGGTGGCGCCGGGGAAGGAGACGTCACGGGCGATCGCGATCAGTCGGTCGCGCGGACCTGCCCCCAGGGCCCCGAGGAAGCCGTTGCGAAGGACGGTCACCGCGACTCCTCGCGTGGCGTTTCCCGGCGGGTATCCCGTTCGCGGCTCAGCGCGTGAGCCTCCTCGGTGATGTCGATGCCGACCGGGCACCAGACGATGCAACGTCCGCAGCCGACACAACCGGAACTGCCGAACTGGTCGAACCAGGTGCCGAGTTTGTGGGTGGCCCATTGTCGATATCGGCTGTGCGGCGAGTCCCGGACCGGACCTGCCCCCGCCAGGTGGGTGAAGTCCCGGTCGAAGCAGGACTCCCAGCGATGCCACCGTTCGGCGTGGTCGCCGGTGAGGTCGGTGACGTCCTCGGTTGTGGTGCAGAAACACGTCGGGCAGACCATGGTGCAGTTGCCGCAGGTCAGGCAGCGCGACGCGACGTCGTCCCAGCGCTCGGCGTCCAGTGTGTCCCGCATCAACGTCCGGAGGTCCACCAACGGCATGGAACGCCCCATGTGATCCGCCGCGTCGGCGACGCGCGCGTGGGCGGCCGTTCGGGTGGCGACATCGGCCGGCCGGCGCGGCAATTCGGCCAACACCGCGCTTCCTTCCTCGCTGCCGGCGCGCACGAGGAAACGATGGCCGTCGGCGTCGAGCACCTCGGTCAGCGCCAGGTCGTAGCCGGGGCCCACCGCGGGCCCGGTCCCCATGGAGACACAGAAACATGTGGCACCCGGGTCGGTGCATTCCACCGCCACCAGGAAGGCCCGTTCCCGGCGCCCGCGGTAGGTCGGATCCGCGTGGCGCCCACCGGTCAGTACGCGGTCCTGGATCGCGATGGCCCGCAGATCGCAGGGACGCACGCCCAGGAACGCGTACGACGGTGGAGGGGCTGCTTCCCTCGTCACCACCATCCCACCGTCGGCACCGCGATCGGCGGCCCATTCCCGTACACGCGGCGGGTGCAGGAACGTCTTCCAGGACTGCGGGCCGGCACTGTGCGCGAAAACGGCGCGATCCTCGCGGGCGGACAACCGATAGCGGCCTGCCTCCAGATCGACCCCCCAGCCGGCGGGGAGCTCCGAGCCGGAGGAGATCTCGGCGAGAACGATCGCGCCGTCCCGCACGGTGGGCCCGACGACCGTGCGACCCCGCGCGGCGAGACTCACGATCAGCGCGTCCAAGCCGCCCTCGTCGATGACCGCCGCGCCACCACCGTCGTCCGTCATCCGTCGAACTCCTAACGCCGATGTGGTAGTCACGGCCGTTGTGCATATGGACTCTAGGTCGGATAAGTGCCGACAGGTTCCACTGCTAGCCCAGCCGGCCTCTTCATTACCTCGGATGGACCTCGCCGGGCCCACTACCGTGCGTCGAGTCCGTGGATCCATCGCGCGGCGGGATGAGGACCGAAGCGATTCGAATTCGGAGGATCCGGGCAAAGCCGACACCGAACCTGTGATCGCCCGAGGAAGGAGCCGACATGGGAGCCGCACTCCGGATCGCCGTGATCGGGGTCGGCAACGAGTACCGTCGCGACGACGGCGTGGGCTGGGGCGTCGTGGCCCGACTCGCGGAACGAGCCGGGATACAGCCGCTGCCGGAGGGGACGACGCTCGCCGTGTGCGACGGCGACCCCGCACGAATGATCACGCTGTGGTCGGGTGTCGACCTCGCCCTCGTGGTGGACGCGGCCAGAAGCTGCCCGCCGTGTCCCGGGCGCGTGCGCCGCATGGAGTGGAACGGTGAGCAACTCTCCCACGTGGGCGGCAGCACGAGTACGCACGGGTTGGGACTCGGCGACGCGGTCGAACTCTCCCGGGTGTTGGCACGCCTGCCACGCCACTTGGTCGTCTACGCCGTCGAGGCAGCCGATACCGGCCTGGGCACGGGACTGTCGGCACCGGTCGCGGCCGCGGTGGAGCCACTCGCCGAGCGGATCGCGCAAGAGATCACGCTGCGCGCGGCGGCCACCCCGGAAGGAAAGCGCGATCAGAACCCCGGTCGAAGTCGGTGGCCAACCGAGGGTGCACCGGCTCGGGGTCGACCAGGTACACACAGTGATTGACGTCAGCACGTTTATACCGTCAACGAAGATGATCCATGATCAAGATCAACTGCCGTGTACGCTGTGGCGATGACGGATAGCGGTGCTTCGCCGGGTGGACCCCTTGTCACCGGTTCCGAGATCGCGCGGCTGGCCGGGGTCACTCGGGCCGCTGTCTCCAACTGGCGTCGGCGCTACGACGACTTTCCCGCGCCGGCGGGAGGCGCCGCGAACAGTCCGCTCTATGCGCTCGCCGAGGTCCAGGAGTGGCTGGACCGGCAGCGCAAAGGGCAGGGAGTGTCACCCGAGGTCGAACTGTGGCAGGCCATGCGAGCCGCGTACGGGGACCGGATGGTCGCGGGCCTGGCAGAGGTGGCCGCAGCGCTGACCGGAGCGGATGAGTCGGAACTCCCGGGTGACGTCGCCACCCATGTACGGGGGCTCGTTCGAGCCGAAGCACCCGTCGACCTCGTGAATGGACTGACCGACCGGTTCATGGACTCCGCTCGGCGTGCGGGATCGGACCAGGTGACTCCCGAGCGGGTCGTGCGGGCCGTGCGCCACTTCGCCCCCGAGTTGCCGGCCGACGGCACGGTGTTCGACCCCGCCTGCGGAATCGGGGCGCTGCTCCTGTCCGTCGCCTCCGAGGTCGGGATGCGCTGCTGCGGTCAGGAGATGGATGCCGACAGCGCCCGTTTCGCGCAGCTTCGTGCCGATCTCCTGGGTCGATCGGACGTGCGCATCCTGGCGGGTGATTCCCTTCGCGCGGACGAATGGCCGGGCCTCAAGGCGGATTTGGTGGTCTGTGACCCACCGGTGGGCGTGACCGAGTGGGGGCGGGACGAGCTGTTGCTCGACGCCCGGTGGGAACTCGGTACCCCGTCCAAGGCCGAAGGGGAGCTCGCGTGGCTCCAACATGCCTATGCGCACACCGAGCCCGGCGGTCAGGTCCTCATGGTCATGCCGGCCTCGGCCGCCTATCGCAAGGCGGGTCGGCGCATCCGAGCGGAACTCGTTCGCCGGGGCATTGTGCGCCAAGTGATCGCGCTGCCGCCGGGGACGGCGACCTCGCACGCCCTGCCTGTTCATCTGTGGTGTCTCCAGCGTCCCGGGAACGCCGCGAACGCGGATGCGAAGCACACCGTTCGCATGGTCGACCTGACCGGCAACAGCCCCGACGGCAGCCTGGAGCCACGCCCCGATCAGGTCGCGGACGTGCCCCTGATCGAGCTGCTGGACGACACCGTCGACCTGACCCCCGGCAGCCATCTCCGGTCCAGGGACCGCGACTACCCCGGCGAGTACGTCGCCCTGCGCAAGGAACTGGAGGGCCACATCCGCCGATTGGCCGCACTCCTGCCCGAGCTTGAGGCGGGCGGCGGAGCGGGCTCGCTGGACGGCGCCACCACCGGCGTCGCGGATCTCGCGCGCGCCGGACTCGTCAGGTACGACGGCCCGGAACCGGTCTCGGCCAACGAACAGCTCGATACGGACTATCTGCGGGGATTCCTGCACAGCTCCATGAACACCCGCAGGTCCACAAGTGCCAGTGGGACGTATCGCGCCGACAGCAGGGGTTCGCGTATCCCTCGCATGAGCATCGGCGAGCAGCGCCGATACGGCTCTGCCTTCCGAGCCCTGTCCGCCTTCGAGGAAGGGATGCGCGAGGTGGACGCGTTGAGTCGGCAGCTCGCCGAGGTCGCCCGTGACGGCCTCGCCACGGGTGCACTGGCCCCTCCCCGGGAGTGAGCGGTAGCGAGGACACCGGCCGCCGGACACCGGCGGGTGTGGGGCGCCGCCCCGTGTGCTCCTGCAGGACGGTCGGTCGGACAGCCGGTCGGACCGTGGTCCCGGGTCACGGACGTGGTGCCGCGCGGCCCAGCCGTCCGGCGATCTCGCGTATAGCGGACAGGAGTTGCCCGGGTTCGTGGGTGAGGTCGAGGCTGTGCCGGTACAGCCGCACTCCCCGCCCGTGCGGCCCCGCGGTCGTCCCGCGCACCTCGTGGAAGTGCTCGGGCCGCCGTCCGGCCGCGTACACCAGGTGCGCTTCGGGCAGACCGAGCACGGTGGCGTAGGCCAGTGCCTGGTACAGGTCGGCGTTGAGTCGCCCGTCGGTCTTCTCGACCTTGTACTTGGCGTCGACGACGGCGAGCGGAGTACGGCCGTCGCGGGTGCGGACGACGAGGTCGGGCCGGATCCGGACGAGTCCCGCGGTGTCGAGGTGGTGGGGGTCCTGGGGGGACGCGGTCAGACCGTGCTCCCGCACGGCCTCGCGCAGGGCCACCGTGACGAAGTCCTCGAACAGCTTGTTCATGTCGATCAGGAAGCCGTCGACGGTGAGTGCTTCGGGCAGTGCCGGACGGTGTTCCGGGGAGGCGCCGCGCAGGACGGCCTCGGCCAGGCGCAGCGCGGGCCGGTAGCGGGAGTTCAGGCGCGACGGCTGCCAGCGTGGTGGTTCCTGCCCGCGGACCAGTGGCAGCGCGTCGACGAGACGTACGCGCTGACGGGCGAGACGCCGCCGGACCGGGCCGGGCACGCCGGGCAGCCGCAGCAGCCGCTCGACGGCGGCGCGCAGGATGCGGTTCTCCGCCGTGTCGGCGGTGTAGGCGTCGTAGCTGATCTCGACGGGCGGCGTACGGCCGAAGTGCCGTCGGATCTGCTCGGCCTCACGCAGCCGCCCGCGCACGACGAGGGCGGACTCCTCCACCGTCCGGTAGCCCTGGAGGACGCCCTGCCGCAGCGCCGCGTCGATCTGCCGCTCCACGGCGTGCGCGAGCGCGGGGACGACGTCGTCGTACGCTCCGATGTCGACGGTGCCCTCCCGGCTGTCACGCCAGGCACGTGCCGGGTCCAGGCTGAATCCGAGAAGGAAGAACAGCCTTCTCACCGGGGTCTTGGGCGTGATCCGTACGACCGGGCCGCCCGGTGTGCGCACGGCGCCGACCAGGCTGCCGGCTCGCAGCAGCCAGTGCCCGTGGTGGCCGGGGTCCGGGGTCGCGCTCCGCAGGATGCCGGAGGCGGCGAGGGCGCGTCCGGTCTCGGGATCCAGGGGAACGGAGACGGCGGGCCCGTACTCGCGCAACGTCACCTCGCGCAACTTCACCTCGCGCAACGTCGTCTCGGGCGTCGTCACGGGTGCTGCTCGCGAAGCGCGTCGAGACCGTAGCGGGCGCTCACGTCGAGGCCCTCGCCGTAGTGGTACTCCTCCAGCAGCGGCAGGATCTTGGTGCGCCAGGTCCGTTCGAGGCCGCCGTCGCGGTACACACCCGGCTTCATCAGGTACGAGGGGCCGATGGCGAAGTCGGCGTCGTCGATGCGCGCGTTGAGAGTGTCGAGGAGATGTGCCGGTTCCGAATCCTTGCGCTCGCGCTTCAGCCAGCGCGCGAGCAGTCCGGCCGTCGGCTCGGTACGCGGGGCCAGTTCCACGAATGCGAAACGCCGCCGCATCGCGGCGTCGACCAAGGCGATCGACCGGTCGGCGGTGTTCATCGTGCCGATCACGAACAGGTTCGGCGGCAGCGCGAAGTCGTCCCCGGAGTAGGTGAGGCGGACGGACCTGGTCCGGTACTCCAGCAGGAAGTACAGCTCGCCGAAGACCTTCGCCAGATTGGCGCGGTTGATCTCGTCGATGATCAGGAAGTACGGGATGTGCCGGTTGCCCTCACGGGAGGCGAGGTCGGCGAGTTCGCGCAGCGGTCCCGCCGTCAGGCGGAAGGCGACCTCTCGCGTCTCGGGATCCGCCACGGGCCGGAATCCCTCGAAGAAGTCCTCGTAGGCGTATGACGGGTGGAACTGCACGATCTTGACCTGTTCCCGGCCACCGCCGAAGTACTCGGCCAGCTTCAGCGCCAGGTAGGTCTTTCCTGTTCCCGGCGGGCCGTAGAACACCAACTGCTGTTCGTCGATGAGCAGTTCACGGATCTCGTCCAGCCAGGCACGGTCGTGGACGAGGAGGGTCTCGGCAAGTGCCCCGGTGATGTCCGGCAGCGACAGTTCCCGCTGCGTCGACTGTTCGGCGACGGGGGACCCACCGGCGCCATCGGTTGCCGGCGGGCCCGTGCGCTCCGTATGCCTGGCGAGCCCGTCCAGGGCGTCCAGGACACCGGTCAGGTCGACGACGTCATGCTGGACGGACAGTTTCTGCTGCACGGTCTCCGGCAGTTGTTCATACGCGTGGCTCCCCGGCACCCAGGAGACGGTCCTGCGCAGATTGGACAGCCCGTCCGGAGACGAGGTCTGCACGGCGGCGCCGGTGATCCGCCCGAGACGCAGCCCGCCGTCGTCGATCGTGGCCACGGTGTCGCCCACGCGCATCTGCGTCATGAACGCGTGCAGTTCGTCGACGAGGCCCCGCTTCTGGTGGTACGAGGTCGCGCCCTCGTACCCCTCCTCCACGTAGCGGCGCAGCACGCTCTTGGTCGGATCGGTCTCCTCCAGGCGCGGCAGGAGCGCGCCCGCGAGCGAGACGAAGCCCTCCTTCAGCCACAGCTGCCGCACCAGATTGTGCCCGGAGACATTGGAGCCGCGCACCAGCCATGCCTTGTGCGGGGCGCGCCAGCCGGTGGACAGATAGTCCGCGAGCGGGTGGCCCGCGGTGGTGCGCCAGGACTCCGGGCCGGAGGCGTCGTAGCCGTACACCAGCGCGGCGGCAGCCGACGAGGAGTTGCAGGTGATGTCCCGGGTCGCGACCCAACTCGGCGGCGTCTGCGGCCGGTCGGGATCGGCGGGTCCGTCGACGAACCCGCCGCTCGCGCGCAGATCCGCGCGGGTCCGGCGGGCGTGGTCACCGAGCCCGGGCCATGTCTTGGCGGACACGGTCGAACCCTCCTGCAGGAGGAATCTGTGTGTGCCATTCCCGCCGAACTCCGTGAGCAGATGCCCACGCGCCTCGCCGCCGTCCTCGGAAAGCCTGATGTGGAACTCGGGGGTGCCGGGGAGGTGTTCGGGGTGCGGCATGGGTGACCTTCCTGGGTGGGCGAGACCCGCGCGACCCCTGGATCATATGTGTTGACGCTGTCAATTCACAATGCCCCTGAGGGTATGTCCAGTGCGTTGACATCGTCAACGGAATCGTCTAGCGTACCCGTACGGCTGACTCGTCGGGAGGCTGTCGTCGTGGGACGTCTTGGGGGGAAACCATGACCGAATGGGAACGGCGCACGATCGCAGCGGAGTTACCGGCCGTCATCGAGAGGTTGAAGCGCTGCAGGTCCCGTACGGGCGTGGTCGATCAGCAGGCTTTCGCCCGGGAGGCGGACCGACTCGGTCTGAGAACCGACGAACAGCGGCGAAGGTTCCGCAACGGGCTCGCCGCCGTCGACATTCACGTGGACCCGGCGGGCACGCAACGGGCGAACCACCGCCCCGTGCCCGGCACCCGGACCGGCTTCCGTGCTGATCGGCAAGGACTTTGAGGCACGCCTGCGGCATGTGCTGGAACAGCATTCACCGAGCGTGAGAGGCACATCCTCGTCAGGCGCATGGGGCTCGACGGCGCGGAGCCCGACACGCTGGGCGAGATCGGTGCGGTCTTCGGCGTCACCCGTGAGCGCATCCGCCAGGTCGAGAAGGAGGCCAAGCCGCAGTTCCACGATGAGCTTACGACTCGGGGATCGCATCCATGAAGATTTCGTCCACGCGCTTGCCCGCCCACAGGGCACTGTGGCGGCGGTGGCCGATGAGCTGGAATCCGGCTCGGGTGTAGGCGCGGATGCCGGCGACGTTGGGCTCCAGAACGGTCAGGTACACGTTCTCCAAGCCCGCGTCCTCGAAGGCGTAGTCCAGAACGAGGCGCGTCGCGGGAGCTGCGAGCCCCCGCCCTCGACCTTCCTCTCCCAGGGCGATGAGGAACTCCGCCGCTGCGACAGGACGGTCGATCGACAGAGTCGCTGTGCCAACAGGCAAAGGGCCGCCGGCGCGGTCCTGGCGAGCCGGGTCGTAGATCGTGAAGTGCGCGTTCTCCCCCGCGATCATGACGTCGAGGCCCGCTCGCAGCCCTTCGCGCGTCTCAGGATCAACGCGGCCGTTGCCCCTCATGGACACGGGATCGTTGGTCCAACGCAGGTACACGTCCAAGAGATCGCGGCGCAGTGGGCCGATGGCGATGGTGTCCGTGGAGCGGAGTAGGTCGGGGCCGGTCAGGTTCGCGATGGTGATCGCCTCCCGGGGATGCGCAGGACGGTGGTGTAGGCGGCGGTGTCCGCCGGTTCGTTGACGGGCTCCCCGGAGTCAGTGTGCTCGATCCACGCGTGCAGGCGGACCGGATCGGGTGCGATGCCCTGGCACCAGGTTGCCGAGTATCCCCGGAGCGCGAGCAATACCATCGCGGCGGTCGCCTGTTCCAGGCACACCGCTCGGGCGGGGCACCATCCGGCGGCGCGCCGGACGGCGTCGACGGATTCGGCGGCGGTCGCCGGATCCGCCGAGGGCACATGCCGAAGCACGTTCCAACGGGCCACGGCACGCACGGCTTTCAGGTGCCGGGCAAGGTATCGGTGGTGGGAGCCGCATCGGGTGATGGTCAGCACGGCAGCCATCACGAGGAAGGCCGTGGCGCGGAGTGGGCCCCTGCCCGTCGTCCGCCACTACTCCGGCAACAAGGACGTCGCGGACGACATCGCCACCATGGCAGCCCGACAGCCGCGGCACCGCATCGGCGTCATCGTCGGCTCGATGCGCACCGCTGCCGATCTGATGGGGCGTCTCGAACGCGCGGAACTCGCCCACCGGCCCCAGCTGTACAGCTCGGTGGACGCCTCGGGCCGCTACCGCGACCTCGACCTGGTCCGGCCCGGCGTCGTTCTCGTCCATCGTGCCAGCGTCAAGGGCCTCGACTTCGACACGGTCGTCATCGCCGACGCGGAGTCCGACTCCGCCATCGACCCCACCTCGGCGGGGCTCCGCATGGCCTACTACGTGATGATCACCCGCGCGCGGGACCATCTGGTGCTGGGCTGGCAAGGGCGGCGGCTGCCGAGCCACTTGGAGGGCCTGACAGGAGTGTCCATGGCGCATTGAGCGCTCGGTTGTGCTCGCGGGTGCTTCGGGCCGACCGGAAGGACCGGACGCCGTTCCGGCCGACGCGATCACGTGCGCGGTGTTCGCTCCGACAGCACGGCCCGCACGGTCTTGCCGCCGTGTGGATGGGGGACGACGTCCCAGTGGTCGACAAGGGCGGTGACGAGCGACAGGCCGCGCCCGCCGGTCCTGAGCGCGTCCGGTTCCGCGGCCGTCGCGTGGGGCGGGGGAGCGAGGCCCCCGCGAGCGTCGGTGACTTCGACGCGGAGGCGTCGGGCCGGCGGGTCGTAGACAAGCACGAGTCGGACGCGGCGGCCCGGCGGGCTGCCGTGGAGGACGGCGTTGGCGGCCAGCTCCGCGACGACGAGTTCGGCGCGCTCCGTGAGGTCCTGCGGCACACCCCAGGACCGCAGCTCGGCCACGGCGAGAAGTCGGGCGAGGCGGGCACCGCGCGGTGTGGAGGACAGCACGTGCGCGAAGGTGCGGGCTGGGGCGAAAAGTTGGCGAATCGCTCGGTCCATGGAGCCAGCGTGCGGCCGTCGTGCGTCTGGGGACCAGCGGGATGCCGCGTACGCGTAGTCAGCGTACGGGCACGAAGAGTGGACGGTACGGGTGATTTTCCGCCACGATGGGCGGTAGCCGGGGCAACTCGACAGGGCCGTGGTGATGCGGGCCTGGAGGAAGGGGCGGCTGATGAACATCGTCGGAGTCGAAGGGGAGGCGGCCGGGGCCGTCGACGTGCGGGCGGTTCCGGTGGGGGAGTGGGAGCGGGAGCCTCATCCGTCCGACAGCCTGCGCACGTTCGGAGCCGTCGTCCAGGCACTGCGCGAGCACGCGGGCCTCAGCCGGGTCGACCTCGGCGCCCGGGTCCAGTACTCCAAGCACACGGTGGAGTCGGTGGAGTTGGGCCGCCGGATGCCGGACGAGGCGTTTGTGGAGCGCGCGGAGGAAGCCCTCGGCAACACCGGCGCACTGCGCAAGGCCGCCCGGCATCTCACGCGGGGAGAGGCGGGGCTCGCGGCGTGGTTCCGACGGTGGGCCCGGCTGGAGCGCGAGGCGGTGAGCCTGTGCACGTACGAATGCCGGTTGGTGCCGGGGTTGTTGCAGTCGGAGGCGTATGCGCGGGCGGTGTTCGACAACAGCATCCCTCTGCTGACCGATGAGCAGACGGAGGCACAGGTCGCGGCCCGAATGGAGCGACAGACGATGATGCGGGAGCGGCCGACCGTGCCGTTCGGCTTCATCGTGGAGGAGTCCGTTTTCCGACGCGGACTGGGTGGGACGCAGGTGCAGTCGAGCATGCTGGACCATGTGCTTGAGCTCACCGCACCGCGCAATGTGACGCTTCAAGTGGTGTCGCTGGAACAGGAGTTCCATGGGTGTCTGGACGGGCCTATGCGCATCTTGGAGACCCTGGAGGGGCGGCGGCTCGGTTACTCCGAGGGGCAGCAGAACGGTCGTCTGATCTCCGACCCGAAAGAGATGATTCTGCTCTGCCGGCGCTATGACACACTGCGCTCACAGGCCTTGAATCCCAAGGAATCCAGGGATTTGCTGGAGCGACTGCGAGGAGAGCTGTGAGCAGCGGTACGTCGGAACTCGCCTGGGCGAAGTCCAGCTACAGCGGCACCCAGGGCGACGACTGTGTGGAGGTCGCGATCACCGAACAGGCGATCCACGTAAGAGACTCCAAGGACGTGACCCGCCCGGCGTTCGCCGTGGGTCGAGCCGAGTGGGTGCCGTTCGTACGGTGCGTGGCCGGGCGCTGATTGACTTGCACGCCGCCTGACCCCACCCAAGGTTTGGTTAGGTCAGGCGGCGTGGCTCGTTTTGTGGCTCTTCGCAGTTGAGCCTGTGTCAGGCTGCGCACGCGGCCGGTGGTCGGCGCTCACTCAGCTTTTCTCGTCGCGTTCCTCCTCGGCCTCGCGCCGACGGCGCGCTCGCACAGCGATCTCGCCGGAGAGCCTGCCCTTTACCGCGCCAGCCCGGTCGAGGGTCCCGCTGCCGAGGCTTTTGGCGGCTCCGACGCCCTTTGCTCCTGTCTCGCGCGCCTTGTCTCTCACCTCTGTGGCCGCCTCCACCCATCGTCTCGCCTCCGACGACTGGGGACCGGACTCAATGCCGAGCCGCCCGTGGAAGTCATGGACGCCGGTTATGACATGGTTGCTCGACTCGACCACGGCCGGGGACTTGGTCGGGTGCAGCAGCACCTTCGCGTTCGCCGTGCCGGCCGCCGCATTCATTCGGGCCACCAGGCGCTCGGTGCTCCGCGAGATGAGATCCAGCCGGTTCTGTCGGGCAGCCCGAAGCCCGAGACGATGGTTGTCCAGGTCATCCGGAGTCGCGTCCAGCACTCGGTCGAGTTCGAGCACGGCGATCGCGTCCTGCAGTTGGAAGCAGCGAGCCAGCACAGCGAGCCACTCCCGAGCTTTGGGCTCGGCTTCCTTGGCCGCCGCGGCGAGATCACCGATCTTGGTCTCGCGCTCCATCTTTTCCGCCAGCGCGTCGAGTTGACGCAACGCGTACACCTGGGTTGTCGCGATCGTCGTCGGTGCGTTCTGCACCTTCGACCACGTGACCTCGGAGACCCGGCCCACCTGCTTCCGGATGGTCATCGCCTCCTCGATCGCGAGGTCCACTGCGATCATGTTCGCCAACGCAGCGTCCTTCTGGGCGCGCAGCACGTCGTCGACCTTCTCGTCGATCGTGGCGAGATAGTCGGTGATCTCGTCCATGGCCTGTTGCATCGCAAACTGCGCCATGATGCCCGCAGCACCGGCGAGAGCCGCCGGGTTGCTCAGAAACAATCGGGGTGCCTGCGCGATCTCGACGAATCCCCTGATCTGGCCCTTCTTTCCTCTCACCACACCCGTGCTGAGACCCGTCTTCCGGCTGTGCCTCAGCCCGTACTTCCTGACAAGCTGTGCCGACTTCGGAGTCAGCTTCACCCAGTGACCGGAGTTGGCGGCGATCTCCGAACCCGCCTGTGCGACTGTGGATCCGGTACCGAAGACGGACTTGAGCCGTTGCAGTCCGAGGTCCTTCGACGACAGTCCCTCGGAGACGAGGAAGCGTTCGACATCCGTCGCATCCCCGATGACTGCCAGTCCATCACCATCACTGATCAGCTGGATCTCGTTGTCCATCGCCCGCTCCTGAAGTGGCTTCTCGTAGTTGAGGGTGGTCGGGGTGCACGCGGCGATCGCCGGGCAGGGACCGAGGTTTACCGTCGGGCGCTGATCGGCATGAACGTCGCCTGATACCACCGAAGTTCGGTGGTGTCAGGCGACGTAACCCATTCTGCCTTTGCCTCGGTTTGCCGCGTCGGTCATCAGGCACTTTGCCGGCGGTTCCGGCCATTGAATCCAGGCGCAGACCATGAGCTTTCCTGTGTTGCTGACGCCTGTCGCCCCGGCCGGGGAGCAGAACGAGCCGCTATGTACCGTCCCGACGCTGCCGCCGCCGGTTGACCCGCTGCCGCCGGTTGAGGAAGTGCTTCCCGTGCTGGCCCGCCGGTGGTCGACGTACTGCGGCAGATTGAAGTGCTGGTTCCTCTGGTCGTGGAACTTCCTCCCGTGCCGCCGCGCCAGGGGCCGGAGCGGCGGACGGCTCGCCCTCACCGCGCTTGGGAACCCTTGGTCTCGTCCCGGGCGCGTAGCCGAGGGCCGCGCGGTTGATAAAGCGGTCACCGAGGTCGCGAACAGGCGTGGACTTCGGCTTCTGCACCACGCTTTTCGCCGTGGACTTCTTCGGGCGGCCTTCTTGCCGACCGCGCGCCCAGGTGGTTCCGGACCAGGCCGAGCCACAGGCCAACTGACCAGTGAAGGCGCGTTCCGGCGAGGATCAGGCAGGAAGAGACTCGCGGTCTTCGGGCCTGTGGAACCCGGCGCAGCTGCGCGAGTGCGAGCGGGACCAGTGCCTCACGGACCAACGCGGCGTTCTCGGGCCGCAGTTCGGCGTCCTTCTCCAGCAGACGATCCACCAGTCGGACCAGTTCGGCGGGCAGGTCCGGCCGCACCAGCGTCAGCCGGGGCGGCAGTTCATGCTGGTGCTGCTCGGAGAGCTCGAACGGGGTACGGGCGGAGAACGGTGGCCGACCCATCAGCAGCTCGTACAGGATGCAGCCGAGCGCGTAGAGGTCGGCCGCGGCGGAGACCCGTTCGGCACGGAACTGCTCGGGCGCCATGTAGCGGGCCGAACCGACGCCGACGCCTGTGCTCGTCAGTCGCGTCTGGTCGGGATCGTCGACGACCGAGCCCATGCCGAAGTCGAGGACCTTGACGGTACCGTCGCCGGTCAGCATCACATTGGCCGGCTTCAGATCGCGGTGCACGACCCCGGCTGTGTGCGCGGCGGCCAGACCGGCGGCGATCTGCGCCCCGATGGAGGCGACCCAGGAGACCGGGAGTTGGGGTTCCTCGTCGATGAGGTCCGCGAGCGGATGACCGTCCAGCAACTCCATGGCCAGGTAGGGCAGGCCACTGCCGCCCGGCGTCTCGTCCACCCCGCCGTCGATCAGCAACGTGAGGTTCGGATGGCCCTGGGAGAGCATGCGCATGATCCGCACTTCGCGGCGGAAGCGCGCGATCGCATTGTCGGACCCCGAGGCGTCGATGGAGACTCCGGTCCGACTGCGCAACACGGTCTTGACGGCGACTTCCCGCCGTGGGGAGTCCTGCGCGGCCTGAAGGTCGAGGGCCCGGTGCACCTCGCCCATGTTTCCGCGCCCGACCGTCCCCGTGATCCGGAACCGTCCGCCCACTGTTCCCAGGCCCACTGACTCTCCCCCCGCCGCCCCGGTCGCCCGCAAGGCGGACCCTCCAGGGAGGGTACACTCTAGCGTGTTAACACGCTCTCATTATGTCTGTTGACGTTGTCAACCTGACATGCGTGCATGGCGACCTTCATAGTGCCGGCGCGGACAGCGCTCCGGGGCCGGCGTTCGACCGTCCACCGGGATCGATCGTTGTTCAGTCCTGCACTCCCACCCGGCCGTCGGCATGGCCGCCGTCGTCGGGGTGCCCCACGACAGCCACGGCGAGGAGATCAAGGCCTACGTCGTCCCGGCACCCGGGGCGCAGACCGGCGAGAAGGCCCTGGTCCCCTGGTGCCGGGAGAACCGTTGGACCCGGTCGGGCGTCGTGTGACCCGCGTACTCGGCGAGCTGCCACCCGTTCTTGCGCCCGACCGGACCCGACAGGCCCCGGACGTAGTCCCGCATCCGCTGCCGCGGCTCCCGCCGACCGAAGCGACGTCCCACCCGCGAGAGCAACGACTCCAACTCGGCCGACCACGGCTCCACAACCTCGATCCCCGTCATGACCGAACGAACGCGAGAGATGGGAGCACGTCACGGATCACGGCCCGGAAAACGCAATCGGTTTCGGAGGGTAAGCCGAGAATGAGTACAATCGAGGGTCGAATCAAGGCTCTGACCTGCGGATATACCGAACCGCTGCTGGAGTACTAGGGGTGGGCGTGGGCACCGGCGCCGGGCCCGGCCGGTTCGTGCCGGGGTGGGGTGCCGGCCTGTTGTCCGGGATTGACGACGACGAACTGACCCATCATTCCCGAGTCTTCGTGGTAAAGCAGATGGCAGTGGTACATGTACGGCGTATCGGGGTCGGCGGGCCCGTCGAATCGGAGCGCGATCCGGACCGTCGAACCCGGTGTGATCAGGACCGTGTCCTTGGCGCCCCGCAGCGGTACGGGCGGTGTCTTCCCATTCACGTCCAACACTTTGAACTGCGTGTCGTGTACGTGGAAACTGTGCGCGGCGCCGTCCGCGTTCCGCACCTCCCAGACCTCCTCGGTGCCGCGCACCACGGTCTGGTCGATGCGATTCATGTCCATGCCCTTGCCGTTGATCTCGACCCCCAGCAGTTCGAACCTCCGCGTCTGCGCCGGGACCTGACCGGTCGGCAGCTGAAGCCGCGTCAGTTCACCGGGCAGCGCCGCCGAGGGGCGCAGCTTCTCGGCGGCGCGGAGCTGGAGGACGTCGAAGGTGTCGTCGCCGCCGTTCATCCGCTGATCCCAAAGGCCCAGGCCGATGTCGAGCGGGAACGTGCGCAGGACCGTCTTCTCACCCGGTTTCATCCGGACGACGATCTCCGCCCGTTCCCCGGGGGAGAGCCGGATCCGATCCATCGCCGCAGGGCGCTCGACCAGTCCGCCGTCGGTGGCGACCAGCGAGAACGCGCGTTTGTCGTCGAAGCCGAAGTCGTAGATCCGGGCGGTGGAGGCGTTGAGCAGACGCAGGCGTACGAGCTCGTCGTCGACCGTCTTGTACGCGCCGAGTGTGCCGTTGACCAGAATCCGGTCGCCCAGGAAGCCGCTGCTGGAGGCGAACAGGCCGCGCCCGTGATCGAAGGAGTCGCCGTCGAAGCGGACGTCCTGCACGATCACCGGGATGTCGTCGTCGCCGTAGTCCTTGGGCAGCGCGAGGGCAGCGGCCTGCGGATCGTCGAGGATGAACATGCCGGCGAGCCCGCGTTGCACGTGCCGCTCGGTCGTGCCGTGTGGATGCGGGTGGTACCAGAGGGTGCTCGCGGGCTGGTCGATCCGCCAGGTCGGCGACCACTTCGCGCCGGAGTCGACCATCTGGTGCGGGCCACCGTCCATCGCGGCGGGCAGGTGCATCCCGTGCCAGTGCACGGAGGAGGCCTCGGGCAGCGTGTTCTCGACGTTGACCACGACCTGCTCACCGCGGGCGGCGCGCAGGGTGGGGCCGAGATAGGAGCCGTTGAAGCCCCAGGTCTGGGTCTGCCGGCCGGGTCGGAACTCGGTACTGCCGGCCAGCATCCGCAGGTTGAACACCCGCCGCCCCTGCTCGTCGATTCGCGACGGGGCGAGCGGAGGTACGGCCAGCTCGTTGGTGAATGCGACCTTGCCCACGGTGTCGATGTCGGTCTTGACGTAGAGCCACAGGGCGCCGCCGCCAAACACCAGGGCGCAGACCACCAGGATCGATCCCACGATCAGCAGCCCACGCTTGAGCCTGCGGAACCTTGGCTTGGCGTCGGCCGGCGGGGTGGGCCCGGCCTCGGGACTGGTCTCGGGGTTTGTGTCGGGGGTGGTCTCGACGGCCATGCTCGGGCGCTCGCATTCGGACGTGGATCGGTGAGGGGTCGGGGGCCGGCGACCGTGCCGGACGGTCAGCGCTGCGCGGCGGGCTTGGAATCGGGCTGGAAGCGGAACGACACGGCCTCCATGACCGGCTTGCGCTTGGTGTTCTGCCAGGCCGCGATGAGCCACCGCCCGTCGTCCTGACGGACCACGGTGTAGGTCTGAATCTTGTCGAGCTTGCCCGGCTTGCCCTTGTAGGTGCAGCCGTGCGTGACGACCAGGGCGACGTCCGCGCTCGGGAACCGGATGTCCACGATCTCGTCGGCCAGCCGGGTCCCCTTGAGGAAACTGTCGAACAGCGCCTGGTGGGTGGAGCCGATCTCCTGGCCACCTCGGTACAGGGTGCCGATGTAGGTGACGTACGTGGCGTCCTCGGTGAAGAGGGCGCCGTACGCCGCGCCGTCGCCGTTGTTCCAGGTGTCGACGAGCGAGCTGAGGAGGGCGCGAACGGCGGTGGCGTCTTCGGTACGGTTCATGAGTCGACCCCTTGCGTGGTAGCTTCCAAGGCGAAGTAGATGCGCTACGGAAGTAGCTTCTTTCAAGAAGTCTCTTCCTTAAGGAAGAGAATAGAAAGGGAGTCTGCCGATGTCAACACCGCAGATGCGATCGGACGCCGGCGAGGTGTACCGCCACTACCTGAGTGCGGTCATGCTGCATGGGCACGCGAGCGCCAAGGCATGCGGACTCGGCGCGACCGACCTGTACGCCCTCAACACCCTGGACCTGGCCGGCGCCATGACCCCCGGCGAACTGGGCGCCCGAACGGGCCTGACCACCGGCCCCACCACACGCCTGATCGACCGCCTCGAACAGGCCGGCTATGTACGGCGCGTCCCCTCATACGCCGACCGTCGCAAGGTGATCGTCGAACCGATCGCCAAGCCCTCCGGCCTCACCGAGGCGATGTCCGGCGCCCGAGACCGCGTGGGCACCCTCCTCCGCAGCTACACCCCCGAGCAACTCGCCACCCTATTCGACTACTTCACCCAAGCCACAACCGCCTACCAACAAGCCGGCGAGGAGATCCGCGCGAGGGAGGAATGAGTGTGCCCTCTCAGCGGCGTGTTGAGGGGGTGGCGCTCCGACCTGTAGTGGAGCACTGGTTGAGAACGTCGGTCTGTGTCGCCGACGTCGACCGTCCCCCGTCGCGGACGAGACGGACGACGCCGTGTTGACGGCGAAGTCGACCGCTCGCGCCCTGGGACCCGGGGCAGCCTTGAGGCGTTGGGTCGGCACCTGTATTCGGTTGTCGAACCCGGCTACGGCGCGGATCCGCGATCGGCTTGGTGCTCAGCCGCGCCAGGCGGCGATCACGTCGTCGGGCCCCAGTTCAGGCCGATCGAGTCGGTGGGCACGCCGGGGGCGAGTCCGGACAGCGAGACGACCGCCAAGGTGGTGACACCGAGTTCGAATCCGGGGACCTGTGGAGCCGCCCCGGCCAGATCCGCCATGTCGTGCCGGTCGAATGGGCCGGCCGGCCACTTGACGGATCCGACAAGGCGCACGTTCCGCGCTACCGGCGCGCGGTCGACGGCCACCAGGTCCACTTCGGGGTCGAAGGTCCGGTTCCACCAGCCGCCGACAGCCCCGATGTCGTCCCAGCCCAAGGCGCTCTCTCCGGCGGCGAGTTCCAGTGCCACGCGCACCAAGGGCTCGACGGCTCGCCCACGCCAGGTCGACCAGCGACGTTCGACCAGGCGGAACGCGCTCGCGGGGCGGCCTCGTCGGACCTGTTCCTGTGCGCCGCGCAGGATCGCGAGGTACAGCCGTAGGCTGCTGTCGCCGACGCGGTACAGGGCGGGTTTGCCCGGTCGGGTGGACAGCGGCTGGTCCATCGCCGGCACGTGTTTCTCCTCGACCAATTTGCGGAGCAGCGGTGACAACGAGCCCGACGGGATTGCTCCGCTGCGGCCCCCGGCGGTCGAGGCGATGTTTGCGTGGGTGCGGTCGCCCCCGCCGACCGCCTCAAGGACGCGCCGAGCCTGATCCGGCGCAGGGAACTCGGCCAGGAGGGAGGACTCGGGGATGCCGAAGACCGGGGACGCGGGGTCGGCGCACTCGGCTTCCAGGAAGGCCAACGCCGGGGTGGCGTGCGGCCATGCGCGAAGGATGCCGGGCAGGCCGCCGCACACCAGATGCGCGTCGATGGCGTCCGCCGCGCCCAGTCCCAGCGCGCCCGCGGTTTCGGCGGGGTTGAGCGGGCCGAGTACGAGGTTGTCGGCGCGCCCGTAGAAGGGTCGGTCGTACGCGGTGAGCCGCTCCGTCATGTGCAGATCGCTGCCCAGTAGCAGGGGGAGCACAGGGCGGCGCGACAACAACCGGTCCCAGGCGGTCTGAAGTGCGCCATCGAACACGGAGTCCTGTTCCGCGAGCCACGGCACCTCGTCGATCACCACGACGGCGGGACGATCCCGCAGGGCAGCCGCCAACGCCCGGAACGCGTCGGGCCGGCTGCCGGACCCACCCGCGGGCACAAGATCCGCTTCGACCGGCAGCGAGGAATTGGCGGGCTCGGCGAGGAAATCGGAGACCGCCTCGACCGGCGAGGCACCCTTGGTCGCGGTGAAGAACACGTAGGGAACCTCGGCTCGATCACAGAACTCCTGCACGAGCCGCGACTTGCCGATCTGCCGCCGGCCCCACAACGCGACGGCCGCGCCGGTTCCCGAGGCCTCGACGCGGGCCAGGCGCTTGCCCAACAGCGCCAGCTCGGCATGGCGACCGATGAACGTCATCCCCAACTCACTCTCACTACGTAGTTGCTATCTACATAGAGGGAAACGACCTCAAGCTGACCGCAGGTGAAGGTCAGGAAGATGGAGGATGTCCTTCCAGTGTGACGTCGTCTCTTCTTGGAGGCGGCGAGGCGGTTCGCGTAGAACGTGCGCTGGTCGTCCGGGAGGAGGGGAAGGACTTCCAAGGCGAACTTTCCGTACGCGCTGAGAACTTGCTGTACGAGGATGGCCATGGGGGCGAGATGCCGGACCCGGGTGCCGGTGTTTCCTGCTCGATGTGGTCGGCGAGGTACTCGACGAGGACGGTCTGCTCATCGGTGAGAGTGCACGGTGTGTGGGGATCTCGTGGAGCCATCTTCTTGTCACGGGCCCGGCAACGACACGGCTTCCGGCTGCTTATCCGCCAGGAGGGCGCGATAGTGGAGCGTTGCGGAAGTCGGTAGCATGAAGCAACTGAATGAAATTTGCGTTACCCGCCAGTAGAGATCCAGGTCAGGCAGCGTCGGCCCCGCGCTCGCGGGGATGGTCCCTCCGACCGGTCAGCACAACGGTTTTGAACCAGGTCGGCCCCGCGCTCGCGGGGATGGTCCGCCCGGTCGGTTCGCTGACTCGAACCGACCGGGGTCGGCCCCGCGCTCGCGGGGATGGTCCCTTGTAGCGGACGTAGTGATCCGGGCCGAGCATGTCGGCCCCGCGCTCGCGGGGATGGTCCTTCGATTCCCTTTTTGTCGGCCCGGCTTTTGACGTCGGCCCCGCGCTCGCGGGGATGGTCCGTTCATGGCCAAGATCTCGGCCGGCCTCGACTCGTCGGCCCCGCGCTCGCGGGGATGGTCCAACCGTCCTCAAGGGCGGCTCCCCGACCAAGACGTCGGCCCCGCGCTCGCGGGGATGGTCCTGCGAATTCCGCTGAACCCCTCCGCTTCGGCCAGTCGGCCCCGCGCTCGCGGGGATGGTCCCTGCTCTACCGGATAGGGGAGTTGGCTGGGTAGGTCGGCCCCGCGCTCGCGGGGATGGTCCGGCGCTGACCGAGGCGACGAAGACGACCGCGACGTCGGCCCCGCGCTCGCGGGGATGGTCCGCGCAGGCCGCAGCGCTAAAAGCGGTAGCCGACGTCGGCCCCGCGCTCGCGGGGATGGTCCGATCCACCTGACGTTCACCAACGCCCCCGACTAGTCGGCCCCGCGCTCGCGGGGATGGTCCACCGGCGCGTCGGGCGCGCTGACGTCGTAGAACGTCGGCCCCGCGCTCGCGGGGATGGTCCCCGCCGCGATCACCCGATCGCGGTTGGTCTCCGGTCGGCCCCGCGCTCGCGGGGATGGTCCCGCTGGCTCGTACGAGCCGCCGGCCCCGGCGCGGTCGGCCCCGCGCTCGCGGGGATGGTCCAAGCGGTGGCCGACGCCGTGAAGGCCCGCGACGGTCGGCCCCGCGCTCGCGGGGATGGTCCGAGGATTCCGCCGGCCCCATCCAGGGATCGGCGGTCGGCCCCGCGCTCGCGGGGATGGTCCGGCGAGCAGGGACCCGCAGGGGCCACAGGAGCAGTCGGCCCCGCGAGCGCGGGGATGGTCCCGAGACGGGCGACCAGGAGACGCTCGACTCGATGTCGGCCCCGCGCTCGCGGGGATGGTCCGCCGACCGGCGGGCCGCCCGTGCGGCCACCGTGGTCGGCCCCGCGCTCGCGGGGATGGTCCCATCAGCCGCCGAGGCGGGCACGGGCACGCGCGGTCGGCCCCGCGCTCGCGGGGATGGTCCCCGAGAGGACCCACAGTGGCCCGCCAGCAGTTCGTCGGCCCCGCGCTCGCGGGGATGGTCCCGCGTCGTTCGCCCGCAGGTAGCCGGCGAGCCAGTCGGCCCCGCGCTCGCGGGGATGGTCCCTTTCTCTTCGAGGCGGGGACGCTGAAGCAGCAGTCGGCCCCGCGCTCGCGGGGATGGTCCGATCGATGAGACTGCCTAGTCGGCCCCGCGCTCGCGGGGATGGTCCTCGGCGGTTGACGAGCTGCGAGAGCATCCCGCGGTCGGCCCCGCGCTCGCGGGGATGGTCCCGGCCGTGGTGGGGTCCGTGAATGCCACGGTTCGTCGGCCCCGCGCTCGCGGGGATGGTCCAAGGGGCCCCTTCCGGGGCCCCTCTCAGTGATGGTCGGCCCCGCGCTCGCGGGGATGGTCCTTGGCCAACGCCATGGACGTGCCCCGCAGCACTGTCGGCCCCGCGCTCGCGGGGATGGTCCCTGGCGTGCGTGTCCGTACATCGCCTGCTCGGCGTCGGCCCCGCGCTCGCGGGGATGGTCCCGTCAGCGACAACGTAGTGAAGACATTTTCGCTGTCGGCCCCGCGCTCGCGGGGATGGTCCCAGTTTGCATTCGGGTTTCTCGTCCTCTTTCTTGTCGGCCCCGCGCTCGCGGGGATGGTCCTCGAGCTTGCCTCTCCGCTCGCGGCGGAGCCGGTCGGCCCCGCGCTCGCGGGGATGGTCCCTCGACTGGATCGATCGCGCCGACGCGGCGACGGTCGGCCCCGCGCTCGCGGGGATGGTCCCCGGTACACGTACCGCGCACCGCGCGGCCACCAGTCGGCCCCGCGCTCGCGGGGATGGTCCGTGGTGTCCCACTTCGCACAATGCCAGGGGCTGGTCGGCCCCGCGCTCGCGGGGATGGTCCCGCGTCCCAGATGACGAACACGCTGATGGCGGAGTCGGCCCCGCGCTCGCGGGGATGGTCCGCGCTCGGGCTCGTACTTCAAGCCGATCAGTTCGTCGGCCCCGCGCTCGCGGGGATGGTCCTGCGCACGAACCGGCCCGCGGTCGTTCCTAGAGGTCGGCCCCGCGCTCGCGGGGATGGTCCGGCGGCGACGCGCGAGGAGCGTCGGGCGGCGGCGTCGGCCCCGCGCTCGCGGGGATGGTCCCGCGCGGTGGGGGCGGACGTGGTCACCGCCGAGGTCGGCCCCGCGCTCGCGGGGATGGTCCCAGGACCTCCCAGGCGCCGGCCTGTGCGATCCGGTCGGCCCCGCGCTCGCGGGGATGGTCCCTGACTCACGTACGCAGAGTTCGTCCCGAGGGCGTCGGCCCCGCGCTCGCGGGGATGGTCCCGGCGTGTTGACGTCCCGCATCGAGTCAGCCGTGTCGGCCCCGCGCTCGCGGGGATGGTCCCTGAAAAGCGGAGAGCCCCGCCGGGGTCATCCGGTCGGCCCCGCGCTCGCGGGGATGGTCCCAGTGGTCGCCCCGGCCGAGTCCGGCGTGCAGGTCGGCCCCGCGCTCGCGGGGATGGTCCGGAGGAGACCGCCGCGTGCGCACCCTGTATGTAGTCGGCCCCGCGCTCGCGGGGATGGTCCCACGAGGTACACCGTGCAGGTCGCGGGCTGGTAGTCGGCCCCGCGCTCGCGGGGATGGTCCGCCGAACGCAGCCTGCGTACGTCCGGCGGCGGAGTTCTATCCGGTCGAGGTGGTGCGGCGAGGGTTGCTGCTGGTGCTGTGTCGTGTCGACCGGATCGGGTCGTCGGATGCGACATCGTTGCCCCTGCTGCCGCTTCAGCGTTGGTTGCGTGCTTTGGGGTCGGTATCGGCCCGTCGGTGATGGGTCCTCGGCGTGCTTTGGTGGCGCCGGTGCATGGACGGACATCGAGTGTGGTGACGGCTTGTGTCAGTGCGATCCCGTAGGGTTCCGGCGCTGTCGAAGGAGGGATGGGGTATGCCGGACAAGCCAGGCGACTCATCGGGGATCAGTGGCGAACCTGCTGACCCTTTGAGTGTTCTGTGGGGTAAGTCCGCCGGTAGGGCCGGTGGCCGCGTCAACCTGCTGTTGTCGCATCTCCTGGACACGGCCGCGGTGGCGGAGTTGATCTGGGATCGCTTTCTTGCGCCGTCGACCCGCCGGTCGTTGGACGAACTCGCGGGGGATTCCGGCCTGGGGAAGCGGCTGTTCTGTTGGTTGTGTGGGGTGCACGATGTCGGCAAGGCCACGCCGCCCTTTCAGCAGATGGATCGTCAAGGTGCGCGGGCCGTGCAGGCGGCCGGCCTCACGTGGCGGAAGCAGGTCCGGCCGGGCGACTGGCGCCATGATCGTGCGGGTGGTCGAGTGATCATCGATCAGCTCGGTGACGCGGGCTGGGCGCAGGCGCAGGTCGACTGGGTGTGGCCGCTGGTGGCCGGCCATCATGGGCTCTTCCCCGATGCGGGTGGTCTGGTCTTACGGGGTGGCAAGAGGTCGCTTTTCAATGGCGATCGACCGTGGGAGGCGGCTCAGCGGGCCTTGTTGGAGGCAGTCACCAGGGCGTTGGGGTTCGTCTCGGTGGCCGCGGTCCAGCCCGTGCGCGTGCCGTCCCGGGCGGTGCAACTCCAGTTGAGCGGCTTGATCGTGATGGCGGATTGGATCGCCAGTGACGAGAAGCACTTCCGGGGGGTGGACGATCCGGGGTTGCTGGGAATGGAGTCCGCGCGGGTCCGTGCCACCGAGGCGTGGCGGGAGTTGGGGTTGCGGGGTGGCTGGGGGGCTCTTCCGGTTCCCGGTCCCGGGGTGTTTCGCGAGCGTTTCGGTCAAGAGCCTCGGCCCTCGCAAGCGATGGTCCTGCGGGCGGCGCGTGAGATGGCGGCGCCTGGGTTGTTGATCGTCGAGGCGCCCATGGGGGAGGGCAAGACCAAGGCCACGCTCGGCGCCGCGGAGATTCTGGCGGCGCGCTTCGGCGCGGACGGGGTGTTCATGGGGATGCCGACGCAGGCGACTTGTGACCCGATGTTCACGCTGATGCGTGAGTGGGTGGGAGGCATCGATCCCGAACTCGCCTCGCAGGTGGCGCTCCTGCATGGCAAGAGCATGTTCAACCCGGAGTGGAAGGCGCTGCGCGATGCTGGTGAGGGGACTCGGAGCGGACGCTTCGCCGGGGTGGACGAGTACGGCCTCGACTGTTGTGACGACCTCTACGGTGAGGGTGAGGGGGGCTCGGTCGCCCAGGCGCTGGCCGGGTGGTTCCTGGGGCGTCATCGTGGGTTGCTGGCTCCCTTCGTCGTGGGCACGATCGATCAGTTGCTGTTCGCTGCGACGCGCACCAGGCATGTGATGCTGCGGATGGCAGGGCTTACGGGCAAGGTCGTTGTTCTCGACGAGGTCCATGCCGCGGACGTGTATATGTCGCAGTTCCTCCACGAGGCGTTGCGCTGGCTCGGGCAGGCCGGAGTGCCCGTGGTGATGTTGTCCGCGACCCTGGCCTCCGAGCAGCGTCGCGCGTTGGTGGGTGCCTATCTCGCGGGTGCGGCTTCTCGGGCGGAGTGTGACCTCTCCGATTGGGTCGAACCGCAGGGGTACCCATGTACGACGTCTGCCTGGTGGGAGGGGGATCGGCCGCGGTTCGCGACGGAAACCGCGCCCGCGTGGCGCGAATTCGACCTGCCCGATGGGGCAGTCGTTCCTGCGGTTCGACTCGAAGTTCTGCCCGAGACGGTAGTGGGGACCGGAGAGGAACTGTCGGCGGCGCAGGGTGCCGCGGATGAGGCGGTCGCCGATCTGCTGGGGGAGTGGCTGGTCGACGGCGGCTGCGCGTTGGTCATTCGCAACACGGTCGCTCGCGCCCAGTCCTTGACGGAGGTGCTGCGTTCGCGCTTCGGTGACGACGAGGTCCGGGTACTGCACGGGCGATTGACGGTGCAGGCCCGCGCCGATCGTACCCGCGCTGCTCTGGACGCTTTGGGGCCGGCGGCGGACTCGCGTGTGCGTCCGGCCCGTTTGGTGCTGGTGGCCACGCAGTTGGCGGAGCAGTCCTTTGACGTCGACGCGGATCTTTTGATCACGGATCTGACGACCGCGGACCTGCTGTTGCAGAGGATCGGCCGGCTGCACCGTCACGCCGGGACGGTGCGGCCGCCGCGACTGCGCGAGCCCTGCGTCGTGGTCACCGGGTTCGCGCCCTCCGATGTGGGACCGCCGGACTTGCTGGGCGCATCCGAGGCGATCTACGGACGTTGGCCGCTGTTGCGTACCGCGGCGATGGTGGCGGACGCGGCGATCGGTGACGGTTGGCGGGTGCCGGCGCAGGTCCCGGAGTTGGTCGGCCGTGTCTACGACGGGCTGCCCGCTGTGGTCCCCTCCGCGTGGCAGGCTGCCGAGGACGAGGCTCGTGTGCGGTGGGAGCGGGACAGGCGTGTGCGGGTCGACAAGGCGGCGCCTTTTCTGTTGACCCGGCTTGGTGAGTACGAGAACTCGACTCTGGACGGACTGCATTTCGCCGGCGCCCTGGACGGCGGTGAGCAGAGGTTGCAGGCCGTGGTGCGGGATGGGGAGCCCAGTGTCGAGGTCGTCCTCGTCGTCGGTGGGGACGACGGATACAGGACGTTGGCGGGCCGCAGGCTGACGGTCAACGGTGATGTCGCGTCGGCATTGCTCGACGAGGTGCTGGGGGCGACGGTGCGGCTCTCGGCCGGCCAGAGCCGGGCGGCCCACAAGGAGTTGGCACCGTTGACCGGCTGGCTGGACGATCCGTGGTTGCGATACAGCCCGGCCCTCGTTCTGGACGGCGAGGGGCGCGTGGAGTTCGGTGGTTACGTCCTGCGGTACGACCCGGTGCTTGGACTCGTACAGGAGTCGGCGCCCGCCTTCGGACAACAGGCGCGGAACGGTTGAGCCGGGGGCCGGGGCCGTACGGCGGCCCCGGCCGACCTGCCCCCGCGAATCGCGGGGCCCACCGGGCGGCCTGTGTCGGTGTCAGACACGGACACGGGTCATCCCCGCGATCGGTGCGGGGCCACTGCGAATTGTTGCATTCCGCGTCGGATCGCAAGCCCTCTGTGTCAGAGTTCCCCAAAGACCTTCCTTAGACATGGACAGTTAGGGGGCTATTCCGCATGTTCACCTTCAGCTTGGTCGACGATCCCTGGCTGGTCCTTCGGCCCAGGGGCGGCGGCCCGCCCAGGACGTGCACCGGACGCGACGCCTTGATCAACGCCGTCGACTTCGAGGGCCTCGTCGTCGGCCTGCCGACCCAAGCCCCAGCCCTGTTTCGGCAGTTCCTGTTACCCATCGTGTGGGCCGCGCTCGGGCCGCCCGGCGGTCGCACTGGTTGGCTCACGCGCTTTCGCGCGGACGGGTTCACGCCCGAAGAGAAGAAAAGCCTGAACGACCACTTCGACGAACAGCTCGATCGATTCGACCTTTTCCATCCACAGACTCCTTTCGCCCAGGTTGCGGGGCTGCGCACGAGCAAGGACGAGACCAAGGGCTCCGCGTTGCTGGTGGCCACCGCCGCCACCGGCAACAACGTGCCGTTGTTCGCCTCGCGGACCGAAGGCGACCCGTTGGCGCTCACACCCGCCGAGGCCGCTCACTGGCTGTTGCACACGCAGTGCTGGGACACGGCTGCCATCAAGACGGGCGCCGCCGATGACTCTCAGGCGAAGGCGGGCAAGACAACCGGAAACCCGACAGGTCCGCTTGGGCAACTCGGCGTGGTCATGCCCACCGGCCGTACCCTGTACGAGACTCTCCTGCTGAACATGCCGTACCGCACCGGTGTGATCCCCGGCGACCGGGCTCAGTGGCAATGCGCACCCGCCGGGCCCGCGTGGACGTCGCGGGCGGCCAAGGGGATTCTGGACCTGTGGACCTGGCAGTCGCGCCGGATTCGACTCGTTCCCCGGGACACGGACGCCGGAGTTCGGGTCACCCGCGTCGTCATCACCGCGGGCGACCGGCTGAAGGAGATTCCCGACTTCGAACCTCACACCGCGTGGACGATCCCACCGGTCGGGAAGCAGACTCGGGAGCAGGGGCCCCTGCGTCGGGCCCGCCGGCACCAGCCCGGGAAGGCGGCCTGGCGCGGCTTGGACGCCCTGCTGGAATCCGAACGGATGTCCGCCGGTGCCGGCAAGGCTTCCGCGGGTTTCGCCACCAGTGTGCTCGTGAGCCAACTCCGTGACCTCGACCGTGATTTGCCGTCCGACTACCCGGTCCAACTGGAAATGACCGGCATCTCGTACGGAACACAGTCGGCCGTCGTGGACGACGTCCTGTTCGACGCCATTCCGCTGCCCTTGGCTGCCCTCGCCTCGGACAGCCCGGCACGTGACGCGCTGCTCGAAGCCTGTGAACAGGCCGAGGAACTGGCCCGCGCGATCAATCACCTCTCGGGCGATCTACGCCGGGCCGCGGGCGCGGATCCGATTCCCTGGGACAAGGGACAGCGACCGGGCGAGCTGCTGCTGCACATCCTGGACCCGCTGGTACGTCGGCTGTTGTCGGGGCTGCGCAAGGCGGGCGACGACCGCGACCTGGTCGAGCGTGGCCTGCTCGCGTGGGAACAGTCGGCCTGGCGACATGCGTGTGACATCGCCGACCGGGTGGTGGGCACGGCCGCGCCCGGTGTGTTCGCCGGCCGCGTCGTCGACGACAACGGCCGCGAACGCACGTATCGCCTGGCCACCGCGGACGGCAACTTCCGCTTCCAGCTGCGTCGGACACTTGGGCGGGCCACCGAGGCTGCCCGCCGGAGCGTCGCGACGCCCGAAGGTGAGGACGACGATGCCTGATACCGAACAGCGCGAGCGTTACTGGGACACGCGCATCGGAACCGACGGCCGCTGGCGCGTCGACCGCGCGACCGGCCACGCCGGTCCACCACCGGGCGCCGATCTCGCGGCGATGCGCAGCGGTCTCGGCCGACCGGCCGGCGAAGCCTGGGCAGTCTGGGCGTTCTGCGTCTCTGAGATCGACGAACGCCTGGCCCGCCAGGACCTAATGTCGGCACAACAGCGCGCCGAGCACGCGGCGTTGGCCCTGTACGGGCTGCATCAGCAGTCCCAGGCGACGCCGATGCACAAGGCCGGCGTACGCCCCGGGCAGGCTCTGCGCGCGTTGCGGGCGAGTGGCAAGTTCAGCGAACAGGCCGTCGACCGACGCGTGGACGCCGCCGCCACCGCAGCGCGACCCGAGGCACTGCACATCCACCTGCGCGGCCTGATCACCCAACTCCGCACCGTGGCACTGCCATTGGACTACAACGCGCTGCTCGACGACCTGCGCGACTTCGAGCACCCGGACGGCCGCAGCCGCGTGCGACGCCGCTGGGGACGCGACTACTACGGCTGGAAGCCGGGCGCCGCCAAGGCGTGACGCACACGCCCGCCACTGCCGATCGCACGAACCGATTCCCGGAGACATCATGACTGTTGCGCGTACGTACATCGACGTCCACATCCTGCAGACCGTCCCGCCCGCCAACCTGAACCGAGACGATCAGGGCAACCCCAAGGAGGCGTACTTCGGCGGCGTCCGGCGCGCCCGTGTGTCCTCGCAGGCGTGGAAACGCGCGACGCGGATGCAGTTCGCCTCCCACCAGCCCGAGAGTGAACAGGGCACCCGGACCAAGCGCATCGCCGCCGAACTCGCCGCCCGCCTGGGCCGCACCGGCGTGGACGTCGAGCAGGCACAGCGGCTCGCGACCGCCCTGCTCACCCCGCTGGGGGTCAAGCCGGGCAAGAAGGCCGGCGACACGGCCTACCTGTTGTTCTACGGTCACCGACAGGTCGAGGACATCGTCGACCTGGTCGCCGATCAGGCGAAGGACCTCGTGGCGCTCGACGACGAGGCCCTGGTCGAGGCCGTGAAGAGCCTGCCCGTCGCGGACAAACTCCGCACCGGGCACCCGATGGACGTGGCCCTGTTCGGCCGCATGGTCGCCGACATCCCCTCGCTCAACGTCGACGCCGCCACCCAGGTCGCCCACGCGCTGTCCACGCACGCCGTAGAACTCGAATTCGACTACTACACGGCTGTAGATGATCAGAACGCGGCCGACGAGACCGGCGCGGGCATGATCGGGACGGTCGGCTTCAACTCCGCCACGCTGTACCGGTACGCCACGGTCGGACTGCACCAACTCGAAGCCAACCTCGGTGACATCGACGCCGCCATCGAAGCCGTCGGGCTGTTCGTGCAGGACTTCGCGCGCGCCGTCCCCTCCGGCCACCAGAACACGTTCGCCCACCGAACCCTGCCCAGCCTTGTCGCGGTCGCGATCCGCGGTGATCAGCCGGTGAACCTGGTCTCGGCGTTCGAGGAGCCCGTACCCGGCACCGACGGCATCGCCGCAGACTCGGCCGCGCGCTTCGCCGGAGAGTACGCCCGCGTCACGCAGGCATGGGGAGCCCCGGACGACATCGCCGTGTGCCACACCTTCGATACCAAGTCCCCGGCCGGGATGCGGCTCGCCGAGGTCTTCGGCGACACGAAGCCGTTCCCCTCGCTCCTGACGGAACTCGCGGGCCGGCTCGACGCGAGGAAGAACGGATGAGCACCGCCGACCGCCGAGTACTGCTGCTGCGCCTGGCCGGGCCGCTGCAGTCCTGGGGTGACCGCAGCGCCTTCAACCGCCGTGAGACCCGCCCCGAACCGACCAAGTCCGGAATCGTGGGCCTGCTCGCCGCCGCGTCCGGCCTCCAGCGCGAGGCGGACATCGCGATCCTCGCCGGGCTCCGCCTCGGAGTACGGGTGGACCAGGCGGGATCGCTCCTGCGGGACTATCACACCGTCAGCGACTATCGCGGGCAGCCGCTGCCCCAGGCCGCAGTGTCGGCCAAGGGTGTGCAAAAGCTCACGTCGCCGGCCAAGCACACGCACATCACGCAGCGCTTCTACCTCCAGGACGCCGTCTTCGTCGCGGGTGTCGAAGGCCCCGCAGACCTGATCACGACACTCGCGGAAGCCGTCGCCGGACCGGCCTTCCCGCTTGCCCTCGGCCGACGCTCGTGCGTGCCCACGCAACCGATCAACCTCGGAACGCGGGACACGAACCTGGAGCGGGCCCTGTCCGAAGAGGTCTGGCAGGTGAGCGACCACGCCCGCAAGCGCCACGCGCGCAAGGGTCGCCCCGCCACCGTCCAACTGTCGGCAACCTTCGAGGACCCCGACGGCGACGACGTCGCCCACGACCAGCCGGTGTCGTTCGACCCGCTACGACGCGGCTTCACCAGCCGCCGCATCCGACACGACTGGCTGACCGTCCCCTCCGGCTTCACGCACCCCGATCCGCAGGCCGACGCCGCCGGCCACGACCCATTCGCCCTCCTGGACTGGTGAACGACATGCCCTACCTGTCCCGAGTCCGGCTCAACCCGTTGCGCGGCGAGAGCCGGAAACTCCTGGCCAACCCCCGCGCCATGCACGGCGCCGTACTGGGCGGCATCGCCGATCGCCCGACCGGGGAACGCGTCCTGTGGCGGCTGGACACGGACAACCCCCGGCGGCCGATGCTCTTCGCGCTCACCGAGTCCAGGCCCGACTGGACACACGTCGTGGAACGCGCGGGCTGGCCCGACGCCGAGGGAGAGCACGCGGCCGTACGCGACTACGCCCCGCTGCTCGCGCGGATCGCGACCGGCCGGGAATTCGCGTTCCGGCTGACCGCGAACCCCGTACAGAACACCAGCGCCCCCAAGGCACCGTCCGCGATCCAGGACAAGCGCAAGTCCGAGGTGCACGTCCGGTCGTTTCGCATCGGTCACCGCACCGCCGCCGATCAGCTCACCTGGTTCCTCAAGCGCACCGAGGGGTGGGGGTTCGCCGTTCCCGAGGCGCGAACGGACCCGGCCGTGCCAGGGATCGGTCCCCTCGAAGGTGCCGTGCCGGCGCGGGAGGTACGCATCACCGCCCGCCACCGACAGTCGTTCGGCAAGGGCGGCCGCGGCGCACCACCCGTCGTCTTGAACACGGCCACCTTCGAGGGACGATTGCGGGTCACCGACGCGGGCCTGTTCACCCAACGACTCCTGGGCGGCCTCGGCCCCGGGAAAGCCTACGGATGCGGGCTGCTGACCCTCGCCGCGCTGCCGGAAGGGCCCTGAACGGTGCCCGACATCTGGTGGAAGGCCCACCCCCACGACCTGCACCGGCTGGCCGATCGCGTATCCAGCGTGTACGTCGAACGCAGTCATGTCGATCGCGACGACAACGCCGTGGTGATCATCAACAAACGCGAGACCGTGCGGGTCCCGGCCGCGATGATCGCCGTCATGCTCCTGGGGCCCGGGACTCGCGTCACCCACCAGGCCATCGCGGTACTGGCCGATTCCGGGACGGCCGTCTGCTGGGTCGGGGAGCGCGGAGTACGGCTGTACGCCACCGGCATCGGCCCGGCACGAGGCGCGGGACTGCTGCACCGACAGGCGTGGTTGGTCACGCGCCCCAAGGAACGGCTGGCGGTGGCACGCGCGATGTACGGGATGCGCTTCCCCGGCGAGGACGTGTCCAAAGCGACCATGCAGATGCTGCGCGGGCGCGAGGGCAGGCGGCTGCGTGACGTGTACAAGGCGCAGTCGCAGCGAACCGGCGTGCCGTGGAAGCGCCGCGAGTACGGGCAGGGGACGCTTTCGCGGCCGGTGACGACGTCAACAGGCTGATCTCGGCGGCCAACGCGGCGCTGTACGGCCTCAGTCACGCCGTCATCGTCGGGCTGGGCGCCAGTCCCGGCCTGGGGTTTGTGCACTCGGGTACCGCGACGTCTTTCGTGCAGGACATCGCGGACCTCTACAAAGTCGAGTACTCGGTTCCGTTGGCCTTCGATCTTGCCGCGCGGGGGCTCGTGGACGAACGCGACGCGCGTGTGGGCCTTCGGGAGCTGATCGTGCGCGACAAGCTGCTCGGGCGGATCGTCGACGATGTCAAGTCCCTGCTGTCGCCCGAGGGAACGGAGGTCCCGGACATCGAGTCCAACGAACTGTGGGACGAGCGCACGGGAACCGTGGCAGGCGGGGTCAACTACGGTGACGAAGACACGTCGGACCTCGTTCGCCAAGCCTCGATGGGGGAGGACCACATCGCGGTGGTGGGGCCGGAGTTCGACACGGAGCCCTCGGGGCAAGGCGGCGTCCGGTGACGGTGATCGTGCTCATCGCCGCGCCCGAAGGCCTCCGCGGCCACCTCACCCGCTGGATGGTCGAGGTCAACGCCGGCGTCTTCGTCGGCACCCCGAGCCGCCGCGTGCGCGACCGCCTTTGGCAATTGCTGTCGGATCGCATCCGGGATGGGCAAGCGGTGATGGCCGAGCCCGCGGACAACGAGCAGGGCTGGGCCGTGCGCACGGCAGGACGCGAACGTTGGCGGCCGACGGACTTCGACGGCCTGATCCTGTCGGCGCGACCGGGGCGGTGACGAAGAGTCAAGGGAAGTCAGTGGCATGACGCAACTGAATGAAATTGGCATTACCCGCCGGTAGAGACCCAGGTCAGGCGTCGGCCCCGCGCTCGCGGGGATGGTCCCGAGATCCTGGACCGATACCCCTATCAGGAAGTGTCGGCCCCGCGCTCGCGGGGATGGTCCCGGGAGAGTGACGTGCGCACACTGCTCGTCTGCCGCGCGCTGCGAGGATGGTCCGGCGTGGGGCATCGACCAGGAGGCCGCGAAGAAGTGGGCCCGCGTTCGTGGGGGCGGTCCCTGGCCCGGCACCGGGCCGTACACGTTCGGTGTGTCGGCGCTGCGTTCGGGGCGATGGTGTCGCCGCATGCACACAGTATTGGGATTTCGACGCACGTCGGCCCGCGTCTGTGGGGGTGTCTCCCGGCTGCGATCGTCCGCAGCTGCACAGGAGTTACAGCCGCAGGGCGCGGCCGGCGCGCACAGCTCTCCATGCGCTGCGTCAAACGAGGGGTGGGGTTCCGGTAACAACGAACCGACCGGCAGCGGATTAAGAGTCCCGGCAAGATCATGCCAGGACAGGTCAGGTACTGGCCCCGTTTCACCACGTGGTCATTTCCCCCCGGATCACCGCGAGCACGCCGTCCAGCTCGTCGGCCTCCAGCAGCACGTCGCGCGCCTTGGACCCCTCGCTCGGTCCGACGATGCCCCGCGACTCCATCAGGTCCATCAGCCGCCCGGCCTTCGCGAAACCGACCCGCAGCTTGCGCTGGAGCATCGAGGTGGACCCGAACTGCGTCGAGACGACCAGCTCCGCCGCCTGGCTGTCTGCTCCATCGCGCGTACGCCGATCATGCCGCGGCCGGGAGGGTCTTCTTCGCGTCCTACCAGTCCTCGCAGGACACGGTAAACCGCCTGGGCAAGGGTGAGTGCTGGGTCGCATTTCGGGGGAACGTGTCACTGGGGACCGTGACAGTGGCGGCTCCTCACGCGGTTCCGGAGGGGTACCCCGCGCCGGCCACTGCCGGGTCGTTCTGGCAACTGGCCGTGGACCCGTCGGAGCGGGGCACCAGGCTCGGTCAGCGCCTGCTGGCCCTTGCGGAGGAGCGGATCGCGGCGCTGGGTTCCGCCCAGGTCGTCATCGACACCTCGGCCCAGGCAACCGAACTCGTCGGCTGGTACCGCAGGCGTGGTTATGTGCCGGTGGGCACGTGGCGGTGGGACGTCACCAACTACGAGAGCGTCGTTCTGTCGAACGCTCTGTTGGCGCGCTGATCGCGCGTGGGGCGGTGCTGTGGGCGGGTGACCTCACGGGGTCTCCCGCCCGCAGCATGCCGCTCGGGCCGCTGGGGTCGCCTACTGGCCCAAGACGTGGGTCGCTTCCTGGGCAGCGACGGTCAGGGCGTCGTCGAGGGCTTCGACGCGGCGGCCTCCGGCGCCGGCGACGGGGCCGGTGCCGCCTGCTCCGCCGTCGACCGTGCGCGCGGCGGAGGCGAGGATGTGGGCGGTTTTGGTTCCCGCGCTGAGGAGGCCGGGTGTGATGGCAGCGACGAGCAGGGCCTTGCCGTCGTGCTCGGTGCCCAGGACGACGACGGCGCGGTCGTCGCGGAGGCGGCTCATGGTGTTGATGGCGAGGGTCCGGAGGTCGTCCGCCCCGAGGCCCGGTACCCGCTGCGAGATGATCCGGCCGCCGGGCACTTGGCGGGACGCACAGGCGAGCCGTTCCGCATGGCTCCGCAGCTCGGCGTTACGCACTTGGGCGAGCTGCTTCTGCGCGGCGGCCAGGCCGTCCAGACGCTTGCGGAGGGCCTCGGGAGCGACCTTCGGGCGGGTGCCGAGGAGGGCGGAAACCTCGTCGAGCAGGCGGCGCTCGGTGTCCTGGTTGCGGAGGGTTCCGTGGCCGGTGAGGGCTTCGATGCGGCGGAGGTTGGAGCCGATCGAGCCCTCGCTGAGCACGCGACCGCCGTCACCGGTACGGGGTCTTGTGGCCGTAGGCCATCTTCTTCAACCGCTCGCGTTCGGCGGCGGTCGCGACTATCGGGCAGGCCGGGGCAACGGGCATGACAGACGGGCTGATCGGGGGAAGTGGATCACGACGGGTGGCAACCTGCCGCGTCCGGCGCCTCAACGATCCGGCAAGACGGCCACCGTGCCCACGACGCCGGAGTGCACCCGGCTGTCACTCGCCCAGCGGCTGTCCGAACACGCCCGAACCGCCTGACCGCAACCGACGGACCGCCATGTCGCTGACCTGGCGGGCGATGTCGGTCCACAGGGCGGCGGGGAGGTCGTGGCCGACGCCCGGGTAGGTCACCAGGCGGGCGCCGTCGATCGCCCGGGCGGTGGCGCGGCCCGCGCTGACACGCAGGATCGGGTCCTGCTCGCCGTGCAGGACCAGGGTGGGTCGGCGTAGCTCCTTGAGTCTGGGTCCGTGCCACTGGGCGCCGATCTGGCGGCTCTGCGCCTTGTTGTCGCGCGGGCCACTGTCCACGTCGGCCTCGACCCAGGCGCGGGCCGCAGCCTCGTCGAAGGGGTAGCCGGGGGAGGCGATGCCGCGCCAGACGGTGAGGGCGGCCTCGATGTCGCCCGCGCGGCCCTCGGGGAACTTGGTCCGGGCGAGCTTGGCGAGCAGGCCGAACCGCAGATAGCGCAGGACCCCCAGCCCGGAGACATCGCTGGGCAGGGCCGCCGAGGAGGTGACGCTGAGCACCCGTTCAGGGTGTCGCAGCGCGATCCGCTGGGCGATCGCGCCGCCCAGGGAATGGCCGAAGACATGGGCTTGCTCCCAGCCGAGTTCGTCCATCACAGCGATGGCGTCGTCGGTCATGTCCTCGGAGGTGTAAGCGTCCCCGCGCTTGGCGAACAGGGCCTTGAAGGGGTTGGTGGTGGCGGTGTCCGGCATCCGGGTCGACTGGCCGGCGTCGCGCTGGTCGTAGCGGGCCACCGCGAACCCGGCGTCGGCGAAAGCCTGGCACAGTCCGGCCGGCCACCAGAACCGGGCGGTGGCCAACCCCATGATCAGCAGCAGCGGTTCGCCCTCGGAGCCCTTCAGTTGGTCGAAGGCCACCTGCACGTCGCCGTTGTGCGCATACCGGGTCGGCGTCCACTCCTGCTGCGGCTGCATCTGGGGCATGTCGACTCTCTTTCATCTACTGCGATCCATGTTCGCAGTTCATGCAGCCTAAGATACTGCATACATCGTTCGCAGAACAGGAGGGGTCATGACCGAGCCGTCCGCCCACAGCATCTGGCTGCGCCCCGAACGCGCCGGACGCGGCCCGACGCCCACGTTCGACCGTGACCGCATCGCCGCCGCCGGGATCGCCCTGGCCGACGCGGACGGCCTGCCCGCCGTCACCATGCGGGCCGTGGCGGTCGCTCTCGGGGCCGGGCCGGCATCCCTCTACCGCTATGTGGCCACCCGCGACGAACTGCTGGAACTGATGATCGACCGGGTCAACGGCGAGATCTCCTACGACGCACTCGGCTCCGGACACTGGCTCGACGACTTGCTCGCCCTGGCCCGGCAGAGCAGGAGCGTCTACCTCGCGCACCCATGGCTGCTGGACGCGACCGCGGCGAGGACCCCGGTGGGGCCGCACGCGCTCACCTACCTGGAGCACGCCCTGGCCGCGCTCGCCGACGTCGACGTCAGTCCCCGGACCAAGCTGGAGGCCATCGCGATCCTCAATGCCGTCGTCTCCACTCTGACCCGCGCCGAGGTGATCCAGCGTCTCGCCGGGCAGACCATCCCGCAGTGGCAGCAGGCCCAGGCGGAATATCTCACCCAGGTCGCCATGGCGGGCCATCACCCGCACCTCGCCACCGCCCTGACCGGGCAGCCGCCCGAGGCCGAGGACTCATCGGAAGCGCTCTTCGATCGCATCCTCACCCGCGTACTCACCGGGCTCCTTCAGCCCGACGACATCGGAGCGACCTCTGTGCGGGGTCGCGCGAAGGTAGAGCCGGGCGGCCACTCCCGAGAAGCCACAGAAGGCAGAGAACCATAAGCCACATCCGGCTCTCCCGGGCCGCCTGACAACTTACGGAGAGCCATGCCCGAGCTCTCACCTCCCGCGACGCTCCGCCCCTCACAAATGACCATCTGTGAGAGTGGCGACAGGCAGTTTCGGCGGCACCGCGGAAGAACCCGGACTGCGCCTGCGGCCTCTACCTGGCCGTCCCCGAGATCCGACCGGACTTTGCAGGGACTATCAAGGACTCGGTGTACACCCTGAGCAAAGGGAGTATCCGATGACCGACGTGGCGATTACGACGACCGGGTCGAGTCCGGTGGAGGCC
>NZ_JBEXCV010000016.1:0-89480 GCF_040605455.1 Embleya sp. NPDC005575
CAGCGACCGCGGGGTGCACCCGGACTTCGTGAGCGACACGTTCAGTTCCTTCCACCCGCTCGCCGCGGCCTCGCCGACGATCGCCGCGCTGAACCACACGGAGGCGGCACATGGCGGCGGGCGACCGCCGCTGCCGCCCCCCGGCGTGCACGATCACCGAGGGACAGCCCGGCGAATGGTCCAACTCCGTACAGGACCTAGTCGACCGGTTCGTGTTCCGGGATCGAGCGGGCCATGGTCGCCAGGGCTTCCAGGGCCGCCGAGAGGGCATCCGGGGTCGGGGAGGCCAGTCCCAGCCGGATCGCGTTGTGGGCGGCGGTGGGTGGGACCGCGAACGCGGCGCCGGGTGTGACCGCGATGCCCCGGCACACGGCCGCGGCCACGAACGTGTCCGCCCGCCACGGTTCCGGCAGTTCCCACCAGCACATGTAGGCGCCCGGAGCAGTCCGGAACCGGAAATCCGCGAGTTCGGTCCGAGCCACCTCCTGACGTACGCGCGCGTCTGCGCGCTTTGCCTCCTGGACCGCGTCGGCCACGCGTCGAAAATCGGCATGTCCGCGTCGGTCACCTCGTGGCCCGGCTCGGCTACGCCAGAGTCGGCACCGGATCGCAAAAGCTCGACTGGCAGATCGACGCGCTGAACGCCGCCGGGTGCCGGCGGATCCCAGGGGCACGGGCGGCCACGAGTGCCGCGCTACTCAGGAGGTAATGATGACGGTTCACCGAATGGATCACGTTGGCGTTGTGGTCGAGGATCTCGCGGCCGCTGTCGCGTTCTTCGTCGAAGTGGGCTTGGAACCGGAGGGCGAGGCGACAGTCGAGGGTGACTGGGTGGACCGGCTCGTCGGGCTCGACGGCCTCCGAGCGGACATGGCCGTCGTGCGGACCGCGGACGGCCACGGCCGGGTCGAGCTGGGGTCGAGGCGAGCAGTTCCGCAGAGGTGCGCCGAGCCATGGCGATCACCGAGATCTCATCCGTCCACGCCCCGTACAACGTCACCGATCGGACCTCGGAGGATCTTCTCGGGTTCTGCGAATCCCACCGCCTGGTGTTCGTGCCCGGACGGCCCCTCGGCACGAAGACCGAGAAAAGAGCGGATGATGCCACCGCTGTGGCCGAGCGTCACGGAGCGAGTACCGCCCAGATTGCGCTGGCGTGGCTGCTCACCAGTTCGCCCGTGCTGCTCCCCGTCGTCGATGCTCGCACACCGCAACGCCTGGACGAGTACTGGGACGCGGCCGCGATCGACCTCTCAGCGGTCGACCTGGACGCACTGAACGCACTCCACCGAGCGTATGCGCCGGTCTGACGCATCCCTTTGGGCGACCGGGCCCAAGTCGTCGTCGGCTGTGATCGGCGCGTGCCGCCCGCGCACACCATCGACGCGACGAGGGACGCCACGGCCACTTCCACCGCCGTCGCACCCGCGTCGCGTTCGGCCGGGGGCTCGCCCACAGCAGCCGGCAGCGCGAGCCCGGGCAACACCCGATGGCGCCTTGCACGCGAACTCGCGGTGCAGGAAGCCCGGTTCGGTGGGCATGTCGCCCGAGATCGACAGCCGGGTGAGGTCGGACCGCACGGCACGTGCACGCCGGTCCGAAAAGGCGCAAAATGTAATCAAGAAGGTCATCATGCGCATACTCAAGGGCTTGCTCAACGCAGTGCTCGGGATCGTCACAGCCGTGCTCGGCACGGTGCTGGGGCTTCTCGCAGCCGTGCTGTGGATCGTCGGCGGACTGCTGTGCGTGACGATCATCCTGCTTCCGCTCGGCCTCCCGGTCGTAAGACTCGCCCAACGCCTGTTCGCACTCGCATGGCGGCTGATGCGTCTTCCCTGAGGATCGCCGGCAGCCGGTGCTTTCACCGGACCCCGACCCGGCCGCCGCGCGGCGGTCGGGCCATTCGTGATCACGTGCGCGGAACCGCGAGGCGGGTCGGGTTGCCGCGCTCGATCGTCACCGGTGCGCGGGACGTCCATCCGGCCCGTCAATCGGGTGGGGCCGTAGGGCGAGCTTGGGCGGACTCTCCGTCATGTAGGCGCCGGATTTGAGGCTCCTCGTGCAAGCCCAAGCCGGTCCGGCAAGCCCAAGCCGGTCCGGGCCCGGGCGCCCTTGTCGTAGGACACGTCCTCCGACGGGATGCCGCTGGTGTCGACCACCGGGACCGGGAGGGCACCGAAGCGCGAACGGCACGGGGCCGCCTCACTCGGACAGGTCCGGCCACGGCTCGGCACACGGATGCGGATGACGGGCCGTCCCCCAACGGTTCCTCACCGGCGGTTTTGCCGCTCTTGAACAACGCCGCCGTCATGGCGAAGGCGATACTTCCGTGTCGCCCCCTCTGCGCCCGTGGCGGGAAGACGTGACGGGCCCAGTCCTCTGGCAACTCGGCGCACGATCGGCCCCTTGTGCAACGAAGATCTTCTGGTGCGACGATGGAGTTGCACGCTCGAACGAGCACAGGACAATGCCGAGCCCCAAGGGGTGGCGGGCGGGCGCCGGCGTCGGGAGAGGCGTCGCGTGCGCCGGGGGCATGGGCCGGCGGGAGGGCGGAAGTCCGCCGACGGCCCTGCGGATGGGTAGCGGCGTGGATCGCCGATGGCGGTGGGGCGGAGACCGGTGGTCCGCCGATCGTTCCCGGATTGGAAACGATGATGAACAACGCCAAGCTCGCCGTCGCACTGGGCGCCGGCTACGCGCTCGGCCGCTTCCACAAGGGCAAACTCGCCATGGCTGTCGCCGGCATGGCGGCGGGAAAGCGCCTTGGGGGCGGCCCGGGCAAATTGGTATCGAGCCTGCTGGAATCCAGTCCCCAGTTGGAGCAACTGGTCGGCAGTCTGCGGGGCGAACTGACCGAAGCGGGTAAGAAGGCCGCGCTGGCGGCGGCCGGCAACCGAGTGGAGTCGCTCACCGGCAAGCTGCATCAGCGCGCCGAGTCGTTGCGCGCGGGGCCAAAGAAGGGTCGCGACGAGGACGAGCCCGAAGAGGACGAAGCCGAGGAACCCGAGGAAGCCGAGGAAGCCGAGGAAGCCGAAGAGGACGAAGCCGAGGAGCCCGAGGAACCCGAAGAGGACGAAGAGGACGAAGAGGAGGAGCCGGCGAAGCCACCGGCCCGCAAACGTGGCGCACGGTCCTCGGCGGGCGAGCGCCCGGCGGCCAAGCGTGCACGGCCCGCATCGTCGTCCGCTGACAAACGCACGTCGACGGCCGGTGCGAAACGAGCGACGAGGAAGAAGACGACGGAGGCTCCTTCGAAGACTCGTGGCCGGTCCGCGGCCCCGAAGGAGAGCGCGCGCGGCGAATCGGCGGGGAAGAAGGCCCCTCGTAAGGCCGCTGCCAAGAAGACCACACCGGCCAAGCGCGCGACGAAGACCGCGGCAGCCAAGCCGGCGAAGAAGACCGCGAGCGGGCGTGGCACCGCGACGCGCGGGCGGGGGCGGTGATCATGGCGGACCGGACGAAGAGCGCGACAGCGGGCGGTCTTGGCCGAATCGCACAGGAATTGCCCACCGATCGCTTGGTCTCGGAAGCGCAGAACCTGCTGGGAGCGTTGGGCGAGCGCGCCTTGTCGATGGCCACCGACAAGGTCGGCGAAGCCACCGCACGACTCACCGATCTCGTGGACAACGACGGAAGTGACGGCGCCAAGGCCGGACTCCGCGGCGCGAAAGAGCTGGCCGAGGGCAAGTCGCCGCTCAAGGCAGCGGTCGGCGCGGGGCTGACCGGCGTCAAGGAGAAGGTCAAGGGAACCCTGACCGGCGGGAAGGGCGGCGGTGGCGGAGGCGGCAAGAAGCAGCTCAAGCTGACGAACATCGTCGAGGACGTGGACGTCGGGGTGCCGCTGCGCGTGGCATACGACCAGTGGACGCAGTTCGGTGACTTTCCCGGCTTCATGAAGAAGGTGGAAACCGTCGAGCAGGAGGAAGACGAGAAGCTGAACTGGAAGGCACAGGTCTTCTGGTCCCACCGCAGTTGGCAGGCGACGATCATCGAGCAGGTCCCCGACGAGTTGATCCTGTGGGAGTCCTCCGGCGAGAAGGGGCGTGTGGACGGGGCCGTCACCTTCCACGAGATCACGCCCACCCTGACCAAGATCCTCGTCGTGCTCCAGTACCACCCCCAGGGATTGTTCGAACGGACCGGAAACCTGTGGCGCGCCCAGGGCCGGCGAGTGCGCCTCGAACTGAAGCATTTCCGGCGTCACGTCATGACACAGACCATCCTTCAGCCCGACGAGGTCGAGGGGTGGCGCGGCGAGATTCGAGACGGCGAAGTCGTCAAGAGCCACGAGGATGCCCTCGACGAAGAGGAACGCGAACGCGACGAGGGCGGCGACGAGGACGAGGGCGGTGGCGACGAGGAGTGGGACGAAGAGGGCTCGCAGGAACCCGAGGACGCATACGACGAGTATGAGGACGAGGAGCCCGAAGAGGCCGAGAACGAAGAGGCCGACGAAGACGAAGAGGCCATGGACGAAGAGGCCGACGAAGACGAAGAGAACGAAGAAGAGCCTTACGAAGACGAAGACGAAGACGTAGACGAAGAGGCCGAGGACTACGAGGACGAGTACGACACCGACTCGGAGGACGAAGAGGACGAAGGGGACGAGGATGAGGAGGACGAGGAGGACGGCGAGTATGAGGACGAGACGCCGAAGAGGCACTCCCGCAGGCGCGCGCCGGCACGGGCTCGGTGACGTCCCATGACCATGGCAAGCAGGCAGGGGCATTACCTCGATCGCCCGTCGTCGAGCGGTCTGGTCGACGTGATCGACCTGATCCTCGACAAGGGCTTGGTCATCGACATCTATGTGCGCGTGTCGCTGGTCGGTATCGAGTTGCTCACCATCGACGCCAGGATCGTGATCGCCAGCGTCGACACATACCTGCGCTTCGCAGAAGCTGTGAACCGGCTCGACCTCAGCCAAAAGGAACCCCAGGGGCTACCGGACCTGATGCACGGCCTCACGGAGGGCGGCGCGAAACACAAGACACGCGGCGCGTTGGAAGGGGCGAAGGAAACCCTGAGTGAGGCTTTCGACAGCGGGGAGGAGGACGAGCCCGAAGCGGAGCCGGAGGAGCGCCCTCGACGACGCCGCTCGTCCAGGCATAAGGAGGAGGGGTGATGACGACCTTCCCGGACCCCGCGTTCCCGTCGCCGGATTCGTCGTTCGAGGGCGCCGGTTTCGCGTGCTACGTGTACGGACTCGTGCCCGCGGACACCGCGTTGCCTTCGGACGCCGCGGGTGTGGGCCACCCGGCGGCTCCGATCACCTTGGTGGTGCACGATGCCGTCGCGGCCGTGGTCAGCGAGGTATCCGTGGAACAGCCGCTGGGAACGCCGGAAGATCTTCGGGCGCATGCGAGAGTCCTGGACGGCCTGGCCGCTTCGACGACGGTGCTCCCCTTCCGGTTCGGAACCGTCGTACAGGATGTGCGCTCGGTGGTCGAGGAACTACTCGTCGGACACGACAAGGAGTTCTCGGCCGGGCTCGCGGAACTCGAAGGGAAAGCGCAGTTCACTCTCCGGGCTCGGTACGAGGAGGACGCCATCCTTCGTGAACTCTTGGAGGAGCGTCCGGACATCGTCCGTCTTCGCGAGGAACTGGCGGGCTTGTCCGAGGAAGTGGCCTACCACCGGCGGATTCGGCTCGGTGAACTCGTCGCCGACGGCCTCGCGGGCAAACGCGAAGCCGACGGCGCGCTGATCCTGGAACGGTTGGCGCCGATGGTCGAGGCCGTGGGTCCCGTCGAGGCGGGTGCCGGTGACATGGTGGCGGACGCGTCCTTCCTGGTCGCCCTCGATCGGCAGCAGGATTTCGAGAAGGCGGCCGATCATCTGGCGCGTGACCTGCACGGTCGGGTGCGCCTACGCCTGCTGGGGCCGCTGGCACCGTACGACTTCGTGGCCGAAGTGATGGACAACCTCGAATGGGGGCGATCGTAATGGGTCTGATCACCGGATTGCTCTCCCTTCCCCTCGCGCCCGTGCACGGCGTGGTGTGGCTCGCCGAACAGGTCTATGACGAGGCGTACGACGAATGGGCCAGTCCTCAGGCGATCCGTCGCGGCCTCGAAGAGGTCGACCACGACCGTTCCGAGGGTTTGATCACGGACGAAGAGGCCGACGCCCTGGAGAAGGAACTCGTGGGCCGGCTGTTGGAGTCGCGGCGCTCGATCGGCGGCTTGGAGGTGTGAGCCGTGCGCAGCGCGGACCGCGAACCCGGCGACGCGGAGTCCGAGCGTCGCCGACCGACGCGTGACAAGGGCGCACCGGAGCGGGCGGCCTCCAGGAAGCGGGTCGCTCGTTCGAAGGACGAAGCCGCGCCGGCCCCACGGCGTTCGGTCGCTCGACGAAGCCCGGTCGAGGAGGAGCGGGAACCGCCCGGACGTCGCCTCAAAAAGCGGCGCGCTCTCAGTGAGCGCGACACACGGGTCGAGGATGACGATCACGCCGCGCGGGCCGACGATCAAGACGAGCCGCGCCCCCGGCGCGCGTCATCTCGCACGCCGCGTGAGGGGCAGGAGGGTGACAAGCGGAAAAGCCGTCGCACGCCGGAGCACGCGCCCATCAAACCCCTGCAAGCCGCTGCGGCGGCGGCCAGTCAACTCCGGGCCCTCACCGGCCGCGAGCCCGAGGGAATCGTCTCGGCGGAGCGGGTCGACACCGGTTGGCGGATCGGCATCGAGGTCTTGGAGACGCGGCGAATCCCCGACTCGACCGACATCCTGGCGCTCTACCAGGTCGAAGTCGACGACGAAGGCGAGATGACGTCCTACCGCCGCGAGAGGCGCTACTACCGCGGCCGAGCGGAGGAGTCGTGAGATGACCGAAGGCCCGATGGAGCGCGGTGTCTTCCCTGAGCGGCGGCCGGTTTCGCGCGCGAGGGAATCCATGCGCGGTGAACCGGCGAACCTCGCAGACATCCTTGAACGAGTCCTGGACAAGGGAATAGTGATCGCCGGTGACATCCGCGTCAACCTCCTGGACATCGAACTCTTGACGATCAAGATCCGGCTCATCGTCGCCTCCGTCGATCGAGCCCGGGAAATGGGCATCGACTGGTGGGAACACGACCCCACCCTGTCCTCGGGAAAGCGTGATCTCCTCTCGGAGAACGAGCGGCTCCGCAAGCGCCTGGGCGATCTCGAGGCCGAACGCGTCGAGTCCGGTCGCGACGCCGCCTCCGCGTCCCGGGAAATCGCCTCCGAGGCGAACGAGTCCGGCGAACGCGGCGGTTCGGCCTCACCCGGAACCTCTCGCGGAACGAGGCGGCGATCATGAACAACGATTCCGTCGACTGGGTGTACGCCATCCTTCCCGGCTCGACCGCTGCTGTTTCCGCCGACGTGGTGGGAGTCGCCGGAGAACCTCCGCACGTGGTCCGAGCGGGGAGCCTGGCGGCCATCGTGGGTTCCGTCCCCGCCGGAGAATTCTCCGAGGACATCCTGCAGGAGCGTCTGGGCGACCTTTCCTGGCTGGAGTCGTCGGTTCGAGCGCACCACCGTGTCGTCGAGGCCGCGGCACACACCGGCACGGTGCTCCCGCTGCGCTTCGCCACGATCTACCGAGACGACGAACGCGTGCGGGAGATGCTCGGCCGGCGCGAGACCGCCTTCACCACGGCGCTGTCCCGGTTGTCTGATCGGGCGGAATGGGGTGTCAAGGCCTACGCGGACCCCGAGGTGCTCGCTGCCGCGCCCGACGAGCGATCCCCGGAGGCGGACACGGCCGCGCCGGACGAGCGATCCCCGGAACCGGACAGTCCCGGCACCACCTACCTTTTGCACAAACGCGCCCGGCAAAGACAGCGCGAGAACGCGGGCGACCGGGCGGCCGCCTACGCTGAGCGGATCCACGCCACCCTCGCCGCGTACGCCGCGCACGCCGTGCTGCACCCGCCGCAGGACGCCGGGCTCGCCCGGTACCAGGGTTGGATGGTACTCAACGCCTCCTACCTGACGGACGACGCCCGGGCGGGGGAATTCGCCTCCACCGTGGCGAACTTGGACGGACGTTTCCCCGGTATTCGCCTCGAACTCAGCGGTCCGTGGCCGGCCTACTCGTTCGTCGCCGATTCGCCGGAGGATCCGGAACCGTGATCAGCCAATCCGCACCTGCTCGACGACCGCCCCTGGACGGTCGCCAGATCGCCTTGGTCGACCTCTTGGACCGCGTGCTGGCGGGGGGCGTCGTCGTCAGTGGCGAAATCACGCTGTGCATCGCCGACGTCGACCTCGTCCGTATCTCGCTGCGCGCACTGGTCGCCTCCGTCAGCACGGTGGCCCAGGGAGCGGGCCAGGGAGAGGGTGAGTCGGGGGGACGACCGTGACCACGGCCCGACGCCATCGGATCGCCCGGCAGGCATCCACCGAACCGCGTTCTTCGCGGACACGTCTGCACGGCATGTCAACGAACCGGGATGGGCGAACCCCTCGCCGTGGCTTGGCCGGCCGGCTTCCCGACGCCTCGCTCTCCCCCGCCTTCGGTCGCCGCATCGCAGCCGACCCCGAGACGGTGGAACGGGGCCTGGTGAGCCTGGTGTTGACCATCGTCGAACTCCTGCGTCAACTCATGGAGAAGCAAGCCCTGCGACGCATCGATCAAGGAGGGTTGACCGACGATCAGATCGAGCGGATGGGTCTCACACTGATGGCTCTCGAGGAGCGCATGGCGGAACTGCGCGAGTACTTCGACCTCTCTCCCGAAGACCTGAACATCGACCTCGGCCCCTTGGGACCGCTCCTTCCTCGGGACTGAGCGCGGGAGGAGCCGGACGACGAACGATCCAGCCGCACGAACGCGCCGCGGCTGTCGACGCCGGATCGCGGCTGCGTGGATCCGTCCGCTCGTCGAAGACGCGCACCCGACCCATCGCAGTGCCGGCAACCGGTGCGGCCCTGCTCATCCACATCGGAATACGCCCGCCCGGGTGCAGTAGCAGGCGGGGATGCCTAGGGTCGAAGGAGGGGACGTGGAATCCGGGCCGCGGTGCGGACGTCCACGACCTCGATGCGAAGTGTCCCGTCACCGCATCGCCGTGGTTGCGGAGGTTCTCGATCGCCGAGGCAGGGACGAGCTTCGAAGGACGAGCTTCGAAGACCGAACCCGCACGACGCGCTCGTGAGCGTCCGGGCGCGGCGCAGGCTCGAAGAGGAGGCGGTAGCCGATGTGCCGTTGGCTTGCCTACGTGGGAACACCCATCCTGCTCGACACCATCCTCTACAAACCGGAGCACTCGCTGATCGACCAGAGCCTGCACTCGCGGATGGGCGTGGAGACGACCAACGGCGACGGGTTCGGCGTCGGTTGGTACGCACCCGACATCGACGCCCCGGCGCTCGTCCGGGACACCGGTCCGGCATGGAGCAACCGCAATCTCCGGGAGATCGCCGGCCACGTCCGCTCTCCACTGATCTTCGCTCACATCAGGGCGTCGACCGGCACGGCGGTGCAGCAGAGCAACTGCCACCCGTTCCGTCACGGACGTTGGATGTGGATGCACAACGGCGCCGTCAGCGACTTCCACCGCATCAAGCGAGAACTGGCCCTGGCCGTCGACCCCGACTTCTTCCCCGACATCGAGGGATCGACGGACTCCGAGCTCATGTTCTTCCTGGCACTGACCCTGGGCCTGGAGCAGGACCCGCCGGGCGCCGTCGCGCGGATGGCCGGCCTGGTGGAAAGCACCGGCCACCGGTACGGGGTGGAGTTCCCGCTTCAGATGACCGTCGCGCTGACCGACGGACAACGACTGTGGGCATTCCGTTACTCCAGCCAGACCGCCTCACGCTCGCTCTTCTACAGCACCCGGGTGGAGACGCTGCGAGCGCTCCACCCCGACGTGGCATTCCTGCGCGAGGTATCCGACGACACCCGCCTCATCGTGTCGGAGCCTCCCGGCAATCTTCCCGGCGCCTGGAACAAGGTCCCCGAGAGCAGCTACGGCGTCGTGCAGCCCGGAGCGAACGAATTGCTCCCCTTCACCCCGCTGGCCGCGTAGCGTCCACTCCTCGCGCCGCAACGGGAGTGGCCGGCCCGCTCACACGATTTTGGTGTGCCGGGTGAGTGGGGCGAGGTAAGTCGACGCTCGTGACGAGGACCCCGGTGCCATGGCACCGGGGTCCGGGGTTTCGGGTTGTCTCACCATCCACCGGCCATGAAGCCCGGTGACGCTTTTTCTTTCACCTTTCAGACGAACTGCGTAACCAAAGGCTGAGCGATGCCATGTCTTCGCCGGATTGCGCTCGTTGCACACGTCATGGGGCAGAGGAAGGGTGCGCCGTGGTTGGTGACGGATGATCCGTGGAAGCGGATCGAGCCGTTGGCGAAGCCCTCCTCGAACCGCCTCGGCACGCTCGTGATCGCCTCATCCGCCTGTCGTTTCACGGCCGGCGCTCCGGCCGCCGTGCTGGTGGCGCCCGCCTTCTCCGGCACCGCCGACAAGGCCTTCACGACGTACGGAACGCACACCGCCCCGGCGGTGTTCACCCGCACGTCCGGCAACCCACGACGTGGTCCCGCAGACGGTCGAGGACGCCGCATCGGCGTTCACACCCAGACGACGAGATGGGCAACACCCTACGATGACGCAGTTTCCCTACGAGTTCCTTCCGTCGCGTCAAGCGATCTCCCCACAGTCTCCGTCGACGGAACCATCGATGCGAGCAGAGGCGCACGCACCGATCGAGGAGCCACGGCACGAACGCGTTGCCCACAGGCAACAGCGTCGGCTCTACGAGCTGGACGTCCTGCGTTTCCTCGCGGCGTTCGCCGTTGTGCTCTACCACTACACCGGTTCGCCTCCGAAAGCGGACACGTCCGGCTTCCGCGAGTTCCATGAGATGACCCGATTCACCCGCTACGCGTATCTGGGGGTCAACCTCTTCTTCATCATCAGCGGTTTCGTCATCCTGATGTCGATCTGGAATCGCAGGCTCGGCGACTTCGCCGTCTCCCGGGTCGTGCGCCTGATGCCCGCCTACTGGTTCAGTATCGTCCTCGCCGGCGTGGCCATCGTGGTGACCGGACATGCCACCGCCGCCGGCGTGCGACTGTGGGACCTCGTCCCGAATCTGACGATGCTTCAGGGCGGAATCGCCGTCCCGCACGCCGACGGCGCGTATTGGACGCTCTGGTGGGAGCTGCGCTTCTACATGCTCGTCGCACTGCTCATCCCGTTGGGAGTGACCTACCGCAACTGCATTCTGTTCATGGCCGCCTGGACCTTCCTCGGCATCGTCGCGAAGGCCTCGGACACCACGTGGCTGGACGTCATGTTCATGCCGTATCGCAGCATGTACTTCATCGCGGGGATGGCCTTCTTCCTCATCCACCGATTCGGCTCGGACCTGCTGCTGTGGTTGTTCGTGCTGCTCTCCTGGGCGCTGGCCGTCGACCAGACGCGCGTCAGCGCGGGGGACTGGGCCCAGTGGCAGGGCAGTTGGGACGTCCCGATCACGACCGCATGCGTCACCGTGTTCTTCATCGTGATGGCGCTCGTCGCCACCGGCAGACTCGGTTGGTTGGGATCGCCCAAAATCGTGATCCTCGGCGCCCTCACCTACCCGCTGTATCTGCTGCACGGCTCCGTAGCGCACCTGCTCCTGATGAACGGCCTGATCGACCGCATCGAACCGTGGGCCGCACTCGGTACGACGGTCGCCGTCGCCGTCGCACTCTCCTACCTCGTCCACCGTTTCGTCGAGGAACCGGGCGGGGCCGCACTCCACCGCGAGCTGAAGAAGTCTCTCGCCCGCGTCCGGACGACCGCGACGTCCACGCCCTCCAGGCCCATCCCCCGTTCCCCGGCACAGCCCAAGTCCCCGACACCGTAGGCCGCACGCTCAGGATGTCGCCCGGGAGCCTTTCGGAAGCACCGGCCGGGAGTGCGAGCGGGTGCACGGACGACAACCAAGCACACCTTGCGCACCGCGCGTTCGCACGCACCATCGAAGTCTCCGGGCGCGAAGCCCGGGTGACTACGAAGCCACGTTGACACGCAGCCGGACCACCGTTCCCGTTTCGGTCGATCGGATCTGGACCAGGTCGCAGATCTGGTTGGCGATCCACAACCCGCGTCCGCCGTCCTGGTCCGGCGTAGGCCGATGGCGCCCGGCAAGCGGGTCGACCACGCGGCCCGTGTCCCGGATCTCGCAGACAAGGTACGAATCCTGCCGCCACAGGGTGATCGTGCCCGCGCCGCCGCCGTGCGCCACGCTGTTGCCGGCGATCTCACTGACCGCCAGCAGAGCATGGTTGGTCTGCGCACGGCCCACATCCGACAAGACCCGACGCACCAGCGCCCGCACGCCGGCGAGTTCGCCCGAGCGGAAGGCCAGTTCTTCGGCTTGGTCGGGTGCGGGTGGCAGGGTGGGGCCGAGCAGGGTGGCCGCGAAGTGCTCGGGCTGCGGGTGTGGGTGGTCGATGCGAGCCGCACCGTGCAAGACCTGTGGGTGGGAGTGGCGGACCGCGTCGATGGTGCCCGCGTCGAGCGCGGTGGTGTCGTAGGGGCACAGGAGTTGCCAGGGCACGCCGTCGAAGGCGAGGTTGAGCAGGGTCTCGTGATGACGGCACTCGACGAGTTCGGCGTTGTCGCGGCCGGCCCAGATCGGCTCGCCGATACCGCGGAAGACGCGCGGGCCCTGCTCCTGGGTCCATTGCACCCAGGCGGGAATGATGCGGGCCGGATTGCGACCGACCCGTTCCATGTCGATCCAGGTGACGTGAGCGGCGTCGGCGGCGAGTTCCTCACGCAGGGCGCCCGCGCGAGGTTGGATCACCGCGACGGCCACGGCCTCGTCGGCGACCAGACCCTCGCGGACGAAGCCCGCGGTGTGCTCGACGAAGTCGTCCAAGCCCGCGTAGAGGAGGGCATCGTGGCGGAACATCGTGGCCGTGTTCATCCGGTCGTCACCCTCTCCACTGCAAGGCCGGGCACCCGGTCCCATCCTGCCATTTCCACCAGGTCGCACAGGTCCTCGGAGGCTCGACGCAGGATCAGGCGTCGTCCCTGTTCCATGCCGCGAGCGGTCTCCACGAGGGTCCGCATGCCGGCGATGTCGATGAAACCCAGCGACGACACGTCGACCAGCAGGTCCCCCGGCTCGGCGCCGCACTGCGAGTCCAACGCGGAGCGCAGGTGCCCGCAGTTGTCGAGATCGACCTCACCGGTCAGGCGGATCCCGGGCGGAGGCGAAATCCGTTCGACGCGGAGCACACCGTCGTCATAGTCAACGCTCATCTCTGTGTCCTTCGTTCGTCGGACGCACCTGCCGAAAATATCGGATCGCGCGGGCTGCGGGTGCGCCCGGGCCGCAACGGGCGGGCCGGTTTTCTCGACCCCCCATCGGGCACACGCACCATACGGGGCAGTGCACGGCGGCCACCGAGTGTGCGCCGGCAGACAGGTCGGAGGTACCGCCGATGTTGAAGGCAATAGCCGATGTCTTCCGTGCCGTGGGCAGCGCCATCGCGACCGTGGTCACTCTCCCCTTCCGGGCTGTCGCCCGACTCTTCGGCGGGGCATCTGACAGCGCGCACGGCCGCCACTGACCCGCTCGTATCCCTTCGGCCGCCGGGCGGACCGGCCGCGGCAGGCCCGGATCCGGGCGCGAACTCGGCCCGGTGGCGACCGACACCGGCCCTGACGAAACCCGCGTAGGCAGGCGGGCCGCGCCTGGCCCGCCTGCCCGAGTCTCAGCTCCAGTGCGGGACGGCGTCGGAGATGGTGGCGCGCCGGTCCTCAGGCCCGGCCTGGCAGGTCACGTCGCGGGTGGGCAGGCGGCCGGTGACCAGGTAGTCGGTGGTGGCCTGATCCGCGCACCGATTGCCGGTGTACGTGTACACGCCATGACCTTCGCCCTCGTCGACGGTGATCATCCGGGAGCCCTTCAGGGCCCGATGCATGGCTTGCGCCGTGACGAGCGGGGTTTGCGGGTCCCATTCGTTTTGCACGATGAGCGTGGGTACCCGGTTGTCCACGACGTTGGCCGGCTCGCGGGGAGTGTTCCAGAACGCGCAGGGCGTGATACCCGACGCGTAGTCGCCGTAGATCGGGTAGCGGATCGCGTCGAGTGCGGAGTCGACGCGGTAGCGCCAGGGGTCGTGCGGCCAGGTGGCATCGCCGCAGACCACGGACCACAGCGCGGCGATGGCGTCCGAGCGACCCGCGGGCGGTTTGGGCAGCTCGGGGGTCGGTTCACCGGCGGCACCGCGCTTGAGGATCGCGACCCACTTCGCGCCGTCGGCGACCGTGAAGAACCGGGGTCGCATCTCGTCCCGGATCTGCGCGCCGTCCAGGGGGGTGGTGCCGATGACGATGGGATCGCGGTCGGCGCGGTACACGAGGTTCCAGAACGTCTCGGCAACCTCCTTGGGGGTCTCGCCAAGGTGATAGGTGGCCGAGCGCTCGGCGGTCCACTTCGCCCACCGCTGGAACGCCGGCTCCGCCTCCGGGCCCCAGACCTGGATCATCCCGCGCCACATGCGCTTGGGGTCGACCGCGCTGTCCAGCACGAACCGGTCGGTGCGGGTGGGGAACATCTGCGTGTAGACGGCGCCGAGGGCGGTGCCGTACGACACACCCGGATAGGAGATCTTGTGCTCGCCCAGGACCGTGCGCACGACGTCCATGTCCCGGGCGGTGTTGCGGGTGGTGATGTACGGGATCAGATCGCCCGAGTGCGCGCGGCACTTGTCGGCCACTGTCCGGGCCCAGACGACGTTGGCGTCGAAGGTACGGTCGGGCCGGAACGCACGCTGCTCCTCGGGGGTGAGGTCGCAGGCCACTGGGGTGCTGCGGCCGACGCCGCGCGGGTCGAAGCCGATGAGGTCGTAGCGGTCCTTCACGTCCTGCGGCAACTGGGCTTCCATTTGCCACGGCAGGTCGAGTCCGGGACCGCCCGGACCGCCGGGGTTGAGCAGCAGGACACCGTGCCGCCGGGCGGGATTCGCCGCCTTGATCCGGGAGATCGCCACACCCTCACGATCTCCGTCCGGCCCATCACTTCGGTCGTCATCGACGCCGACACGCGCCTCGTCGTGGTGGTCGGCCGCCCCCTGCCGGGCAACCGCAACGACTGCAAGGCGTGGGAGGAGTCCGGCGCGAAGGCCGCCGTCGGCACAACCATGACCATCGCCGACGGCGGCTACCCGGGCACCGGGCTCGTGATGCCCCGCCGGCGCCGCAAGGGCGAGGAGCTGCCAGGCTGGAAGCAGGTCCACAACAAGTCTCGGCACAGGTCGCCTCGGTGATCGGCGTCTCGACGTCGTGGCGTGCGCCGAGGCGAGGATCGCCTCCCTCGATCAGACCCGGGGTGACATCCGTTGGCCGGGAGCGGGGTTCGTCCCCATAGGGTCGGCGGATGGCGAAGTATTTCGATGTGCACCCCGAGAACCCCCAACAGCGCACCATTGGCAGTGTGGTCGACCTGATCCGCTCCGGATCGCTCGTCGCGTACCCGACGGATTCCTGTTTCGCGCTGGGATGCCGATTGGGCAACCGTGACGGCATCAGCCGGATCCGGACGATCCGCAACCTCGACGACCGGCACCACTTCACCCTGGTGTGCGAGAGTTTCGCTCAATTGGGCCGGTTCGTGTACCTGGACAACGACGTGTTCCGTGCCATCAAGGCATCGACGCCCGGGCCCTACACCTTCATCCTCCGCGCGACGTCCGAGGTGCCGAAGCAACTGTTGCACCCGAAGAAGAAGACGGTCGGCGTCCGGATTCCCGATCACGTCGTCACCCGGGCCCTGCTCGCCGAACTCGGTGAGCCGATCCTGTCCAGTACGCTGCTCCTGCCCGGCGAGGACGAGCCGCTGACACAGGGCTGGGAGATCAAGGAACGGCTCGACCACGTGGTGGATGCCGTGGTGGACTCGGGCGACTGCGGCACCCGGCCGACCACGGTCATCGACTTCTCCGGCGACGAGGCCGAGATCGTACGCCGAGGAGCGGGCGACACCGCGCGATTCGAGTAGCGGCCTGGGTTGGGGCGAAGACGCCGGCGCCCGGGTCGAGCCGCCGACCCGGGCCCGAGCGACGCCTGCCGTGCCCCGGTGCGACCGGCGCCCACCACGTGTGCTCCCGCACCCAGTCCACCGGCCCGAGTTCCCCTGATCCCCGCTGAGTCTTTGTCCCCGTGGCCTGGGGGTTCTTCCTCCTTCGTGTGCTCTGTGGCCTTGTGACGTAACTTCGGGATTCTTGAAGCGTTCTCACCTCGTCCGACCGATCCGCAGTTGGGCCGAAGGCGAGGCTCGGGTTGTCTGCACTGGCAGTCGTACGGGACCTGCGCGAGCACTGGACGCCCGCGTCGGATGAGGAGCTGGAGCGGTTCGAGACCGATGTACTGTCCGGGTTCGTCCTCGCGCGGGCCTCGGCAGGGCTGGCGGACGGCACCATCCGCGGGGACGTCGGGCACCTGGACCAGATCAGGACCTGGTTCGGCCAGCCGCTGTGGGACATGGAACCGGCCGACGCCGACGCGTACTTCGGGAAGGTGCTGCGGGGTTCACGGAGCGGCACCCGGCCGGCCCGGTCGCAGGCGCTGACCACGTACTTCATGTTCCTGGAGTTGCGGCACAAGGTCGAGCTGCACCGGATGACCGGCCGCGTCGTCGAGTGCCCGATCGACGAGATGAACCGGCCGCGTGGGGCCAAGGACGCCCAGTTGCGGATCCCGCCGAGCGAGCCGGAGGTCGGGACGCTGTTCACCGGCTGGGGTGGCGAGCTGGCCACCTGCCGCAAGTTCGCCCCTACCGCCCGGAACTACACCGCCTCGAAGCTGCTGTCTCAGGTCGGTCTGCGGGTGAGCGAGGCATGCGGGCTCGACCTGGACGACATCAAGTGGGACCTGGGCCGCTTCGGCAAGCTCCACGTCCGCCACGGCAAGGGCACCCGCGGCTCGGGGCCGCGTGAGCGGAAGAACGCCGACGGCTCCTCGCGCCGGGTGGGAAACGACGCCCTGCGAAGTGGACTCAAGGACGCGGCCAAAGCACACCTGCCCGGGTGGGGCGAGAAGCTGACGCCGCATGTCCTGCGCCATTTCTGCGCGTCCCAACGCTACGGAAACGGGCTCGACTTGCTCGCGATCCAAGAGGTTTTGGGGCATTCCTGGATCGCTACGACCATGCGGTATATCCACGTGCAGCAGACCCGGGTCGAGGATGCCTGGGTCGCCGGGATGGAACGGGCCGCGAAGCGGCTGGAAGGACTGATCCGATGAGGTGGAACCTGCGGCTGACCGCCGCGAACAAGGGAATCTGGAAAGCGTCCGAGCTCCAGCGAAGCCTGGCCGAGCACGGGCTGGTGATCTCGGCCGGGAAGATGTCCGGACTGTGGTCCGGCCAGCCGGTCTCCCTCAAGCTCGACGATCTCGACGTCATCTGCGTCGTCCTCGGCTGCGAGATCGGCGACCTGATGATCCCCGAGCCTGAGAGGGTGACCCGCCCGGGACAGCAGGAGACTGGGCAGGCGGCGGTCGGGGGAGGGGGCGCCGGGCCATCGGTGATCCCCAAACGCCGTGACGGCCGGTCGCTGCCCCCGGTATGAGCCGGTATCCGAAGGGTTATCGCAAGCCCACCGACTCCTGCGACGACGGCTCTGCCCGACCTGCTATACGTTCCGCCACAGCCACGCGACGGCCGCCTGCGTCGGCTGCCGTCGCGTCCTGCCAGTGAGATGGGACTACTGCCGTCTGTGCTGGTGCCAGGCTCGGCTCCACGTCACGACCGCCGTCGGCCAGTTGCGCTTTGGGGCAGACGTAAGGGCCCGGCTTGACGCCGTCCGTCACCACCAGCTGTTCCTCATGGGCCTGCACTACCGCAGAGGATCGGCGCCAAACACTCCGCGACGTGGTGGCCCGCGGGGAGCTCTTCCCAAACCGCCGCCCGCGCCGGCCTGGCGGCCGAGTGCCGACTGGAACGGCGGCCCCCGCAACCTCCCACGGCAACCAGGCACGGTCTGGCTCTATCTCAACCGGGTCCGCCCGGCCCTGCTGGAGTGGTCGAACCGCTACGACCACCTACGGGAAGTGACCCGCGACGACGTCCTCGCCTATCTCAAGACCTTGCACGGCCGTCACTGCTGCTGGACTGGTTGGACCACCGACGTAAGCGGTGGCCGAACACGGCGAACCGCCATCTGTTGATCAACAACCAGACCGCCACCAGGACCAACGGTGCCAGCAACCACTGGATCAGCGCCGCCATGCGCGGGCAGGCCGCGACTTTGGAGAGACTCCGCGTCGACCGGCAGCTCGAAGAGGCTATGATCCAGGGCCCTGACCCGCTCCACCTCGCCGAAGTCTTCGGGCTTGATGAGAAAATAGCGATGCGTTACGCGGACTCCGCACGAGCCCTGCTGGAGCAGGCCGCTGAACAAGAGCCGGCAGTGACCTTCTGCGATTCTGCTTGCCATGTCCGCACGAAATCGAAGACTGCCCCGCCACCGTGCGTGGCCTCTGACCACCACCGACATTAACGAGTGTCTCGGCTCCTACATGAGCCGCGTCACGGACCTGCGGTTCCTCAGGGGGCATGACAGCGGGTCCATCGTCCTGGGAACGGCATGGGTCGCTCCCAACCCCCGTAACTACGGCCACGGCATCCACCCGGAGATGGTCGGCTTCCGCATTGACGTCCACCCGGTCGCCGCCACTGAACGTGCTGCCATCCGCGTTGTTCTACGAGCACATGCCCTCCCGCAACTCCACGAATGGATCACGCAGGCGATCGCTGCTGACGAGACCTGGAAGCTGACTCCTCATCAGCACTACTGGCGGCTCACGCACGGCCACCTCACTCACCGCGACGAAGCGTGAACAGAGTCCGGATGTACACGCACACCCCCGCATCAGCGAGGTCGCATGCGCGGGTTCACAACGAACCCGGAGGCAGCACCCGGGAATCAGGACACCCGACCCTCGGGTTCCCGCTGAGAAACCTTCAGTTGCCCTGAACTCACGGGACTCAACGGGTGTGAGTAGTTGCGATACAGGAAATCCCGGTGAGAACGATCATGGTCGGCTAGCACACCGGATGCGGCTGCTGCTGGGGTTCACGGAAAGCCGCCGGTTGCTCGTCGCCGCTGGCTACGGTCCGGCTCGTGCCGGTGGAGTTTCTGACTGATGAGCAGGCCATTATCTGTATCTGTCGCTGCGGTTGGCCAGTTTCAACTGCGGTTTCGTGTGGCTGACAGTGACCAACCACGTGCCGCTCGGTGGTCGCGCGCTGAGAGTCCCAGTGGGCGGGACGGAAGGGCTCGCATCTGTCCCGGGCACGAGGCGTCTGGATTATTGACTGGTCGTGGTGGATGAGACGAGCCAGACTTCGTGGCCATGGACGGCACGGTTACTCAGCGGGTTGGCGAGCTCGATGCGGATTCGAGCGAGGTGGCAGAAGATGCCCAGCATGCGCTGATCGCCATGGGGCCAGAGGTGCTGGACGAGTTGATTGCGGCAGCGCCTCACCTCGGGACCTTCGGGCAGCTCTGCGCCATCGAGGTCTTCACTGCGCTGAAGGATCCGCGGCCGGGAGACGTGCTGATCGGCCTGCTGGAGAGCGAGAACGCCACCGTTCGCCAATGGGCGGCCGAAGCCTTGGCGGACCTGGAGATCCAGCGTGCCGTGCCGGCTCTTCAACGAGCCTATGAAGCCTTCCAGCAGCGAGGCGAGGCCCCCGACGACAGCGAAGGAGTGGCACTTCGCTGGGCACTGACGGATCTCGGAGCCCGCGAGGTCGTGATCCCGCCTCGGGTCGCTGCACTGCGGGCCTCGCTGGGTACCCTGGCTCCGGCATGGCCGACGGCTCACCTTGCTGAAGTCATCGAGGATCTTGCCGCTCACGATCAGGCGGTGCTCTATTTCCAGGTATGGCGGATCAAGCAGGATAACGGGGCCTTCGGGGGCCACGGCCCAGGCATCGATTGGGACATCGACCGCCAGTTGTCCTGGGCTCAGATTGTGGCCGACTGCCGGGATTGGGCACTTCTGGCAGCCGAAGCGACTGACAAGGCTCCCGATCTGGTGGCGACGATTTGTTGGATTGACGCCTCGGATCTGTGATGGCCCCCGGCCCGACCGGGAGGTCGTCAACTTGCTTACCCAGACAGGAAGTTGCGCCGATCATGTTGGCGGCGAAGCCGACGCGCTCAGTCACGCGGAGGCACCGAGGCCTCGACGGAGGTCACGGAGCTGCCCGAGGGCCACGGCGAGTTCGTTGCGGAGCCGCTCGTTCTCCACGTGCAGTTTTCGGTTGGCTTCCCGTAGCGCTCGCACCACCGATTCGTGTGACTTGGTGCTGATCCGCTGGTGATCGGGCAAGGCCGGTCGCCCAGTAGCGGGCTGCTTGTTCGCGAGGTCTCGCAGCCTGGCCGGCAGCGTCGCCTGGGCCGCGTCGTAGAGAAAAGTCCGGGAGACCCTGGCCCGGGCGGCGACGCCAGCGACGGTGACCGCTCCGATCCGTCGACAGCTTGAACGTGTCCGTCAGGTGTGGCTTGAGCTGGAACCGGCGCCAGATCCGGCCGACGGTGGACTTCGACAGGCCGCTGCGGTCCGCCATCGACCTGCGCGACCAATGGGTGGCGTTCCTCGGGATCTCCTCCAACGTGGCGACCACGACGGCCTCGACCCGTTCGACGTCGATGGTGGGCGGCCGGCCCGGCCGGGGTTCGTCCACCAGGCCGTCCAACCGGTCGACGAGGAAACGCCGCCGCCACTTGCGGACCGTGTCCGCGGCGACCCGCAGATCCCGGGCGACCGCGACGATCGGCGGCACCTCCGGCCCCGCACACGCCAACACGATTCGCGAGCGAAGTGCCGACGCCTGAGCCGACGTTGCCCGGCGAGTCCACCGCTCCAACGTCACCCTCTCCTCATCGGAGAGCAGTAACGGCTCCAACTTCGGACCACGACGAGGAACCGACGCACCAACCACAGAAGTCACACAACATCTAACGAGCAACTACCGGCGCAGGACTCGCCTCAGTGTCCGTCGCGGACCACCGCTAACCCGCCGACCCGGGTCGTGATGCCCGCCGGCCCGCGTCGGGCCGAAGCGAGCACGCTGGCCGGTCGACCGAGGCTGTCGCCCTGCTCCACCTCGATAGCGACCGTCTGCGCCCCTGTCGTGTCGAGCAGGTGGGCGGCCAGGCAGCCGGTGCTGTTGGCGTTGGCGACGTCCTCGTCGACACCGATCGCCGGCGCGAACATCCGCGCCGCACCCGGTCGGTCGCCCACTGGCGGTACGTACACGAAACAGCCGAGGAGCCCGTACCGCCGGCACGCCGCTGTCAGCCTGCCGAGGTGTGGGTGGACTCGGAGCAGCGCCGACCGGTCGTGGACCGGTACCAGCATGCGTGGTGCGCCGGGCGCGGCGATCCGTGGCGCGTCGGTCGGATGCGGGTCGTCCGCGGTGAGCCCGAGCGCGGCGACGATCGCGGCGCGCTCGTCCGGTGCAGGGTGACGCAGCGCAACGAGGCCCTGGTCGAACCACACCTCGATGCCGGCGGGGCGGCGGATCGCGACGGTGTCGAACGTGCGCCCGCCGGTGTGTTGGCGGTCGTTCAGCTCGCCCCGCGCGGTGCGGGTCAACCGGACGGCCTGCGCGGCAACGGTGCCGTGGCCGCAGCCGGACAGTTCGGCGGTGGCGGTGAAGAACCGGACCGGCCGGCCACCGTCCGGCGTCCGCCCCGGGCCGAGGAACGCCGCGTGCGAGGTGCCGGCCGCAGCAGCGACCGCACGCCGGTCCGCGTCCGTCGCCGCCGGGTCGTCGTCGGTGACAGCCGTGGGGCTGCCGCCCCGGCCGTCGCGCCGTACGCACGCATCAACCACCGTGACATCCGGCCAGGACATCGGCCCACCTTTGACACTCAACGAACCGGCAACCGCGAACGGCGTTCCGCCGATAGCCGGACCTGGCCGCAACGGCCGACCGAACGCGTCCCGGAGCGTACCGTCCTGCCTCAGCCGGTGCCGTCCTGCACCGGATAGTGGATGATGACCGCACCGCCGGTGGCGTAGTTGGCGACATCGGCGGCCACCCGCCGGCCTTGCGGCGACGCCCGCGCCGCGGCCATGGCGGCGGCGTCAGCGAAGTCGCCTTCGAAGACCGCGAAATACGGCGCTTCTCCCTTGGTCGCCGCCACGTCGAAGCTGTAGCGCCACGCAAGCAGGCCGGGCCAATTCATGACCAGTGGAAGGTGGTTGGTCACGTAGTAGTCGCGGAAGTGGTCAGGGTCGGCGGGCTTGGAATACAGGACCACCAACTTATGCATGACGACCTCCGTCCAGTTCAGGGTCGGCGGGCTGCGTGAGTGCGATGTCCAGGACTGCGGTCAGTGGAATTGTCATATGCGCAGGTTAGGGCTTGATGTGGGGTCGGGGGAAAGACCGGTACGGGATAGACTCAGAACGGATCGTTATCAATCGGCGGGGAGGGTTCAACTCCTGCGCCAGTACCAGGAAGTACCGCAGGCGGATACAGCCTCAGCGCCGGGGCCGAGACGGCACCGGCCATGGTGGACAGGATGATTCGCAGCAGTCCCGAATCCGGTCGGGGATGTGGTCGCGGGTCAGCATCGTGTGCTCGCGCATGTAGTCCAACAGCTGCAGCACGCTGCGGTCGCGCTGGTCTGGCGATGGCCGCCACGGTGAGGGCGCCTTCCTCCCTCGCGGCGCGCAAACGAACGCAATCGAAGCCGTATGGGGCTTCGGACACTGTGGGGGTGCAGCCAAGGTACGGCGGAAACCGGCAATAGGCTGAGCGGTCCTCGGGTTTGCGCTGGTGAGGGCAGGGGTTCCCGGATGTGATCGATCTCAGCCCTCGGCGTACCTGATCTTTTGGTACGTTCCTCGATCCGTATGGGTTGATATTTACGGGTCTGGGGTTGTGGCGTTACGTCGATCGAGCGGACCGCGTATCCGCGGTTCAAGCGGTTCCTGTCGGCCCGGGAGTTGCACGTGTTCTACACGCCCCAGACGGAGGAGATCGCGTGGGCGAGCGGGCAGGTGCGGTCGGACAACCACCTGCCGGCACTGATGGTGCAGCTGAAGTGCTTCAACCGGATGGGCTATTTCCCCCGGCTGGATGACGTCCCGGAGACAGTGGTGGCTCACATCTGCCGAGATCTCGGGCTGGGCGAGGACGTCGCCGCGGTGTACGACTCGGACCGGACCCGGGGCCATCGTCGGATGCTGATCCGCCGGCGTAGCGAGGTCGTGTCGGACATTCAGCAAGACCGCCGTCGTCGTGATTGTCGCGAAGTCCCCAGGGGGCAAGGTCTTCGGCCTCGCCACCGCGGAAGTTCGCCTGGCATGACCTGCTGCCTGTCAGTCCGACAGCCAGTGCAGCTCGTGCGCCAGGGTTTTGGCGACGGCACGGACGCGGCGGTGCAGTGGCGACTGTTCGCGTGGGAGGACCAGGTGGATCGTCAGGCTGGGTGCGCCGTGCAGCGGTCGCCAGGTGATGCCGGGCGGTGGTGCCGTGGCGGCGGCTTCTCCGGCCGGGGCGAGGGTGAGCCCGTCGCGCAGGTCGCGCTGAGACATGTCGAAAGAGACTGCGGGCGTGTGGAATCGGGGGTGTGGTCGGGTGTCTCGGAACAGTGCGGACAGCTGATCGTGGATCACGGGGTTGGCCGCACGGTCGGGGAGTCGCAGCGGATACGCGGCCGCGTCGGCGATCTCGATCTCCGGGTGTTCGGCCAGGGGATGGTGCTGCGCCAGCTGGACCCCGATGCGCTGACGCCGCAGCAGGTACCGGCGCACGCCTCGGCCCGGCTGTTCACCGCGGGTGATCCCGGCATCGATGCGGCCGTCGGCGACCGCGGGGGAGATCTCCGGTGTCGCCATCGGGACCGCGCCGACCTCGAGTCCGGGACTGCCGCGAATCAGTCTGTCCACCAGGGCCGGTGCCGTCTCGGCCCCGGCGCTGAGGCTGTATCCGATGCGGAGCGTGCCCAGTTCACCGGCCCCCGCCCGCCGGGCGGTGTCCCATGCCCGGTCCAGCGCCGCCAGCGCGGGCGGCGCGGACTCCGCCAAAGCCGCACCGGCCGTGGTCAATACGACGCTACGCGTGTTGCGGACCAGCAGGGCCGTACCGAGTTCCGCCTCCAATCGGCGCATCCGGGCGCTGAGTGCGGGCTGTGCGATACCGATTCGGGCGGCCGCGCGAGTGAAGTTCAACTCCTGCGCCAGCACCAGGAAGTACCGCAGGCTCACCGTATCCGGCGCCACGCGCCCTCCCCGCCGATTGATAACGATCCGTTCTGAGTCTATCCCGTACCGGTCTTTCCCCCGACCCCACATCAAGCCCTAACCTGCGCATATGACGATTCCACTGACCGCAGTACCCGTCGCCGGGATCGATCGATCCGAGTATCAATTCGAAGTCGGACGTGTCCGGCCGAACACAGGAGGTTTCCATGGCCAAGGGCTACTGGGTCAGTGTCTACCCCGCCATTTCCGACCCTGAGAGGCTGACTGCCTACGACAAGCTGGCCGGTCCGGCTGTCCGGGCTGGGGGCGGGCGCCTCCTGTCCCGTGGCGGTCGAGTCGTCGCCCACGAGGCCGGAATAACGCAACGCGTCATTCTGATCGAGTTCGACAGCTTTGAACAGGCCGTCGCGGCATACGAGAGCGAGGCATACCAGAAGGCGCTGGTGGCCCTCCCCGACGGCTTCGAACGCGACTTCCGCATCACCGAAGGCATCGACTGACCGGCGGGCCCAGCCATCGCCGAGCATCCGTCACCTGATACGCACACGGTGCTGAACGACGACTCACGAGACGAGTTCGAAGCGAGACGATCGACTGCGACCTGATCCGCCAGCAGTACGACCAGATCGTGAAGTACACCACCCCCCGCGCCTGGGCACCGCGGAGCGTGAAGTACACCACCCCCCCGCGCCTGGGCACCGCGGAGGCCGAGCAGGTCCTGCGGCGTTTCACCCGGGGCGGGCCCAAGCACCCTACCTACCGCGCGATCGAGGAACTCGGGGGGGGCGGTACGTACGGCGTTCACCTGCGACTACCTCGCCGACGCCGAGTGGAGAACTGGAACAGCGCCAACCACGACCTGTTCTACGGCAAGGACGGCGACCTGACCGGCTCCGACAAGGAGTCCCAGGAGGTCTCCATGCTCGCCCTGCACCTGCTCCAGTCGGCGTTGGTGCACGTCTTCTCTGAACTTCCGAGCGGGCCCTTCTGGGTTTCATCCGATGGTGTTCCGGCTGGCCGTGATGGTGTGGCCGACGATGTCGCGGAAGGCTGGCATCCCGAGATTGACGCTGGTTGCGCGGCGGTTTCGCTCGGTGAGGTCGCCCAGTTTCTGTTCGGCGCCGGCGAGGCTGACCTTGAGTCCTTCGGCTTCGCCAAGCCAGTTCTCTCGTTCTGCCTCGGCGATGCGGTCGCGCAGGTTGTCGCGGATCTCGACGATTCGACGGCGTTGGGCGGGGTCGACCCGGAGGAGGCTGCATCGGAGGCAGCTGTGCTCGTGAACGCAGTCGGTTCCGTAGGCTCGTCCGCAATCGCCCAGGGCGACGCGCCGGCGTTCGAAGTGACCCAGGAACTCCTGCCATTCCTCGTCGGTGGGGGTGCGGTATTCCTCGCTGGGGCGGGTCTGGCGTCGGCGTGAGATGAAAGCTCGGTGTCCGTTGATGACCTCTTCGGGATAGACCGTCTTGTATCCCATCGTGGTGTTGATATCCCGGTGTCCGACGACGAGTTGGGCAATGTGAGGCGACATGCCATTCATGATCGCGTCCGTGATGAACAGCCTGCGAAAGTCGTGTGGCGTGAACTCCAGCGGCAGGCCCGCAGCGTCGGTGAGACCGGTGTGGGTGAGCCCTTCGTCGAGCAGATCCCGGATGCCGGAGACGGGGATCGGCCATCGACGGCGTACGTACACGCTGACCCCGGTCCTCACAAACGGTCCTTTGCGCGGGCATGATCAAGAACGGGTCGCCGGCCCCCGCCCGACCGTCGATTGCTTCTCACAACCCGTTCTCACTCAAAAGCGGGATGCGCCCTCTTCTGAGACTTGCATTGTGCGAAAATCCGGGCCCGTGACGGACCCTCAAACCCCTTCCCCGTCCGAGCAGTCGGACGCGGACGATGTCGAGTGGCACGCCTGCCCGAAGTGCGACACGCAGCCCGGATCGCCGTGCCGCTCGCGCTCAGGAGCGGTCACCTCCGCCTACCACACCCGCCGCTTCACCCTGGTGCCCCGCCTGAAGAAGGCGCTGCGGGTGCCGACCCCGGCCGACCGCGGGCCGGGGCAGCCGTGGCGACCGGGCACCCCACCGCCTGCGCCGATCGACTCGGACCTGCCCAGCGCGGACATCCGCATCGGCTACGCCCGCTGCTCGACGCTCGGGCAGGAACTCGACTCCCAGCTCGACGCACTCGGCAAGCACGGCATCCCGAGGGACAAGATCTTCAGCGAGAAGATCAGCACCCGCGTCCGCGTACGCCCCAAGTTCGAGGAAGCGCTGCGGACCGCGCGGGAGGTCAAGGCCCACGCCCCACACTGCCGGGTCATCTTCACCATGTACGAGATGAAGCGGCTCGGCCGCGACGCCGCCGAACTCACCACGCTCGCCGACCACCTCACCGCCCACGGCCTCATCCTGGAGATGCTCGCCGGGCCGCTGCCCGGCATCTACGACCCCATCGGGCCCGGCAAGCTGCTGTTCGCGTTCTTCGCCGCGATGGCCGTTATCTCAAGCGCGCCGATCAAGCAGGGCTGTGACCTGGGCGGCCAGGTCAACGACACTGTCTTCGACCTGGCCGCTTAACGCCTTCGAGGCCCGGTCAGCACGGGCCGATCGTTATTGAAGAGCGACGCGGTGCACTGGGTTCGGGGCCTGTGTGACAGTGGCCATGAGGATTTCCCCGGGGACGGCCAGTTGCGGGTGTGACGTTCAGTGACCAACTTCGGTGGGGTTGACCAGGGCGACTGGGCTTCAGGTCCAGGCGCGGAAGGCCTTCCGAAGGAGTTCGCCGAACTCGGCGGGATGCGTGGTCAGGCCGGTGTGCCCGCCTGGAAAGTGCTGGAGTTCCGTGCCGAGGCGCTCGGCCAGGAAAGCGGCAGGACGGTAGAGCAGCTCGCCGCGTGAATCCTGGCCGCACGCGAGCACAAGCCGGTCCGACAGCGCCTCCAGCTGGTGGATGTCCGGGGCGTAGGACATGAAGCTGGGCACGATGCGCCCGACGAAGTACGGCAGGTCGGCCATCGTTTGCTCGGCCCGCGCCGCCGCTTGCGGCGGAAGCTTGATCTCGGCCTTCGGCTCGGTGGTGTCGACGTCCTTCTTCAGACCCGCAGCGAACACGGCCATCGCCGGCATGAGCCCCTGGGCGTGGAACGTCGCTTGCACCCGTGCGATGAGCGCGCGGTGCTCGGCGGCGTCCGGCAGGACCTCCACTACCGGCGGCTCGTGCGCCACGACGCGTTCGAGGCGTTGGGGACGGGTGATAAGCAGGTGCAGGGCGGCGATCGCGCCCGAGCTTGCGCCGAACACCCGGGCGGGCTCATCGGGCGACAGCAGTTCCAGTATCCGGAACGCGTCATCGGCGTGCTCGGTCACTCGCTGCTCGGCCTCGGGGTCGTCCAGCGTGCTGCGGGACATGCCGCGCGGGTCGTAGGTCGCGACGGTGTATTCGGCGGCCAGGTCGTCGGCGATGGCGTCGAAGGAGGCCGCGCCGCCCGTCCCTCCGGGGATCAGCAGCAGGAGCGGTCCCTGGCCGCGCACTTCGTAGTGCAGCGTCGCACCGTTCACGCGCAGGCTGCCGATGGTCGGGTCGGTCATGAGGAGTCTCCTTCTCGGGATGGGAGCCAGTGCTCCAGGAGGGTGTGCAGGGCGTCGAGGGCGCGGACCCAGGAGTGCTGCGGCAAGCGCTCGTGTGCGAACCCGCCCGCGGCCTCCAAGGCGACGAACCCGTGGAATGTGCTGCGCAGCAACCGGACCGCGTCGGTCAGGTCGGGCTCGGCCAGTCCGTAGCCGCGCAGCATGCCGTAGGTCAGCTCGACCGCGCGCCGTGGTCCGGGCGCTTTTGCGGCCAGCTCGGGGTCGATCTGGATCGGGGTCTGCGTCGCCATGTAGCGGCCCGGATGCTTGTGGGCGTAGTCCCGCCAGGCGTTCGCAAACGCGACCAGCGCGTCCTTGCGCGCCCGCCCGGCGGTCGCCTCCGCGATGCGGATGCTCTTCTCGTCCGCCGCAAGGAGCGCGATCCGTCCGCGCAGATCCGCCAGGCTGCGGACGTGCGTGTAGAGGCTCGCGTCCTTCACGCCGAGCCGTCGCGCCACCTGTGACATGGTCACTTGGTCGAGCCCGACCTCGTCTGCCAGTTCGGCGCCCGCGACCGTCACCCGCTCCGCCGTCAGCCCGGCCCGCGCCATGTGCCCTCCCCAAGATCCTAGGATATCTAGGTATAGCCTAGGAGTCCTAGGTATACCAAGCGGAGGGGCGCATTCACACAGGTACCGCTGCGGATGACGGGGAATCAGGGCTGGGCACCAACACCTGTGCGTGCGGATGCCCGCTGGTCGCCGCGCGCGTGAGCGAGCTGGCGACGCAGACGCTGATTCTCTTCTGTGAGTTGCCGGTTCCGTTCCAGGGCTGCCTCCAGGCGTGCGTGCAGCGAGGCATCGGAGGAACGCTCAGCCGCAGGGATCTGCGGTGAGGGGGAACGGCGGCTCGTTGCACGGAGACTTTCGATCTCGGCTCGGATGTCGGGCCGGCAGTAGAGCCAGCACCACAGCCAGACCGGTTTCGGATCGCGGTCGCCCGGCAGGTGCTCAACCTTCAGTCGCACCAACGTGCCGTGCCGGCTTTCTCCAAGACGCGGCGGGCGTCCTCGACGGTCAGATGCCCATAGTCTCGGTCGTGTCGGTGTGGATGCCGGCTACGGTCCGCTGGTGCCCGTGGAATTCCCGACTGACGTATACGGGGCCTCCAGAGCTGGTCTTCGAACTGCCCCCGAATGGCCGATGTCTCGTCTTATCTGACGTAGCCGGCTCTCCGGGTTGAGGCGTGAGAGGGTCGTGCCCGGGATGAGACCTGGAGATTCGCTGACGGCCTCGGGCCGGTGGCGGCCGAGTCGGCAGTCGAGACGCTCCGGCGAGCAAACCCGGGGGCTCCCCGACGACGAGGGCAACCTGCTGGGGGCGTACACCGCGAAGCTGCAGGGCGAGGAGGCGAGGCATGACCGCGCGGCGCACCGATCCCCGGCCGCCCGAGGCGTGGTGGTCGGAGGAGGACCAAGAGTGGGTCCTCGGCGACAAGGACGAGCACGGACGTCTCACGGGCCTGGTCCGCCGTTGGGACGCGGACGGCCGGTTCATCTACGAGTCCGAGCATGCGGCCGGCCGTCCGCACGGCATCTACCGGCGCTACGACCACCCCGGCGGCGAGTTGTCGCAGGAGGGCCGGTACACGGACGGCCGCGTCGACGGCGTACGGCGCTTCCACCGGCCGAGAACCCGGAGCCGCAGTCGCCGGGGCCGGGATACGGCTCGGGTGGCCCGTGGCGGGACGCGGTGGAGTCGGTACGTGTCTACGAGTGCGTGTACGCCGACGGCGACTTGATCGGCACCCGTCATCTCGACGGAGCCGGGGTCGAGGTCCAACACAGCTCGGGCAAGCCCGTGCCGCCGCGCCCCGAAGGCGTGGCACCCACGGCGAGCCATCTGCCGGGCTTGGGGGACGTCGCGTGGCTGTTCATGCGGCGGCGTGGCGAGGAAGGTGAGGAGACGCTCGAAACCCGGCGCTGGTGGGCCGACGGCACCCTCCAGAGCGAGTGGACCCTCGACGGCACCGACCGGCGCTACTACCGGAGTGGCGTCCTCTGGTGGGAGCACCGTCGGGTGCCTCGTGGGGACGTCCGCCCCCTGCACGGCACTTGGCGCTACCACGACGTGCACGGACTGCTGCGCCGTGAGTCCGGCTACGACTCCGGGTCCGGACGCGGAGTCGAGCGGCACCGGACCCGGCACCGCACGGCCGAGGAGGCGGACGGTCGCGGCGTCACCCGCTCCGGCCCGGTCGAGGACGCCGTCGAGGTGGGCCTGTGGCAGGTCCGCGACGCCGACGGCACACCCGTACGGGAGGTCCGGCTCGGGCGCCTGTGGGGCAACGCCGATCTGCCGGCTACCCCGGCCGCCGCCGAACTGCCGTACAGTGCAGCGGAGTTGCACGCCGTGCTCGCCGAAGCCGACGCCGACGACCCGGACGGCGGCCCCGCGCAGCTGGCCCGGATCCGGCTCTCCGCCCGGGAGGGCGCCGCAGCACTCACGCCGGTCATCGGCGACGAGCGGCCCTGGCCCGCCGTCATGGTCGACGGTCCCTACTGGCACGAGGGCATACCTGTCTCGCCGCTGACCCCGCGGTCGTCACTCACCGAGGTGATCCATGCCCTGCGGTGGGGAGAGTCTGCGGGCCCGACCCTGGCCCGGCTCGCCCACGACCTCTTCCACCGCGGGCACCTGCACACCGCCCTGGACGTCATCGACGCGGCCCTCCTCCTCGGCGACGACGCCGACCGGCACCGGACACGGGCGGTCCTGCTCAGGGCCCTCGGCCGCGACACCGACGCCGACGCCGTCGTCCCGGGACCGGACCACGTCGACCCGGCCGCCGCCCGTCTGCTGCTCGCCATCCGTGAACGCCCCGCCGACAACGGCCCCCGGCTGGCCTACGCGGAGCTGGTGGCCCTCTCCCACCCCGAGCACGCCCGGCTGATCACGCCCAGTGCGGCAGCAACGCGGACGACGAGGACGCCGCCGTGGCCGCGTACTTGGCCGCGCTGCCCGAGGAGGTGCGTGACGTCCTCATCGGCCGCCCGGAACGCGGATTCGTGCGCTCGGTCTCCGACATGGAAGCGGCGACCTTCCTGCGTCACCATGACGCCCTCTTCCGCGCCGGGCCCGAAGACGACTGCCTCGAGCTGCAGTTCGCAAGCGACCATCTCGCCGAGATCTCGCTGCTTCCCGCTCTCGGCCGCTACCGCAGCGTACGCACCTATGACACCTACCTGGACGGCGACGCCGTGGCCCGGCTGGCCCGGTCGCCGCATCTGCGGCAGTTGGAAAGTCTCGCGCTGCCGGATTCCAACCTGGACGACGACGGTCTGACCGCCCTGCTCACCAGCCACAGCTACCCGCGCCTGCGTGAACTGGACCTGTCCGCCTCACGTTACGACGAGCAGGAATTTTCCTCCGCCGGGCTCCTACGGCTGCCCGACGCCGTCTTCGCGCCGCATCTGGAGCGCCTCGACCTCAAGCGCAGCACCTTCGACGATCTCGACAGCGCCCTGGCGACGGTCCTACCGGCACTGCCGCGCCTCACCGACCTCACACTTGACAACCACCTGCTCGGCGACAACGTGCTGACCCGGCTGAGCGAGCTGCCCAACCGCTTCACCGCGCTCGACCTCGCGAGCGGCGCCTTCACCCAGGAAGGCGTCGACGCGCTGGTCAACTCCCCTGTGGCAGCCGGCCTCCAGAGTCTCGCCATGGCGATCAACGGTTTCAATACCGGGGCCGCCATGCTCACACTGGTGCGGGGGCGGCGGCTGGGCGCCCTGCGGACGCTCCAGCTCTCCGGGGGCTATCTCGACAGGCTGCCACCCGAGATCGGCCCCGCCCTCGCGGAGTCGGTGTTCACCGAATCGCTGGAACTACTGCGGCTGGACCGGGGCCGCCTCGGCCCCGACGGCACCGCCGGCCTGGCAGCGGCATCGTTCCGGCGGCTGCGCCGCCTCGACCTCGGCAACTGCGGCATCGGCGACCGCGGAGCGGCTGTCTTGGCCCGCACCCCGATGCCGGCCACCCTGCGGTGTCTGGTGCTCGACAACAACGAGATCGGCGACGCGGGTGCACTCGCCCTGGCCCGGTCACCGCACCTGACCGGACTCGAAGGGCTCGGACTCCGGCACAACCGGTTCGGAGACCGTGCCGCCCGGGCACTGCGTGAACGCTTCGGCGGTGCCCTGTACGGCTGACGCGGCGACCGGACTCACCGCCGCCCGGACGAAGGCAGCAGCAGCTTTCCTTCGCGTCCCAAGGTCAGAGCGAGGTCGGCATCCACCGAGCCCTCCACCACCGCAGGCCCCGAACCCGAGACTCGCATCGACCCGACCACTACGAACAGGGGGTGTCGCCAACGAACGGCGATCCAACCGACACGTAGCTGAGCGTGATGCTCTGGCCGTTGGAGCGGGCGGCCGACGGCAGGGGAGCCGCCGACGGTGTTTCATAGGTGGTCACCCAATGCCGCGAAGTCAGGGATCGCCAGGCGGTTGTCAAGCAAGGGGCTACGTGAACTTCAGGCTCTGAGCTCAGAGGAAGACGCGCGCCACCTCCAGCCACTTCTGTGCGTCCTCGCCGGTCGCCGTCATGTCCGTCTCGGACCAGGGGCGACGCCGGGTGACACACAGGCAGAAGTCCGGGGCGCTGCCCTGAACCCGTTGCGTGGCAGCCTCGGGGCCCCACACCCAGGTCTGTCCGTCGGGTGCTGTCAGTTCGACACGGAAGGGGTCCGCCGGCTGAGGCAGTCCGACGGCGGCGAAGGACAGCTCCCGTCCCAACACCCCCAGCGAAGCGACGTGTTGCAGTCGATCCGTCGGGCGGCGCGCCACGCCCACGGCATCGAAGACGTCCTGCCCGTGTGCCCAGGTTTCCATCAGACGAAGGGGCACCATCAGAGCCGGGGTCACCTTCGACATGTACCAGGGGAATGCGTGATACCCGAACCGCTTCTGAATCTCCGCCGCGTGCTCGTACGGCGTCATCCGCCGCTCCGGATACCGCTTCACACACGACGCGTCCGCGATCGCGAGTTGCCCGGCCAGATACTCGACCACCTCCCACGGCACCGCCGGCGGATCGTCCCCCAGGAACCGACCGATGTAGCGGACCGTGCAGATCTGGATCGCCATACCCAGGCGATGACTGTCCGTCCTTCGCAACGCGATCAGGTCCCGATCGTGGTCGTCCAGGAAGAAGAACCGCTCCAACTCGGGACGCGTGGGCACCTCGTTGAAGGCCCGATACGCGGTGGCCTGCTCGTCTTCTTCGCGCTCGGTATGTCTCATGAGACATGCAGCCGACGCAAGCCGGGGCCTGGATCTGCAGGTTACTGAGATTTGATGCGTGATGTCGCTGGGTCGACGCCTTGAACTGCGAAGAGGAGGGCCCGCCCCGCGGCATCACGCGAAGATCACCAGTAACACCCCGATGTCCCCAACCGTGACGAAGATCGTAAATCGCGGAAGAGCCTTCACCCAGGCGCCTCCTCCCGACCGCCCTGGTAGCGTGCGCCGGCATGTCATCGGAACTGGAACGCCCCCCGCGCCAAGCGGACGAACGCACCGCGCTCATCGGCTGGCTGGACCTGCAGCGGCAGATCCTGCGCTGGAAATGCGAAGGGCTGAGCGACGAGGACGCGCGCCGCCCGGTCATCCCGACCTCACCGGACATGACGATGGCCGGTCTCATCTCCCACATGCGCTGGACCGAGCACATATGGCTGGAAGTGCTGTTCCTCGGCGGCGACAAGAAGCAGAACCCCGCATTCGACGAGTCAACCAAGAACGCCGACTGGCACACCGACGGCCGCCCCCTCGCAGAGCTCCTCGCGGAGTACGAGGCCCAGTGCGCCCGCAGCAACGAGATCGTTGCCGCGGCCGACCTGGACGACGCCGGCCGCCACCCCGACTTCCGCGACGGCAGCGCCAACCTCCGCTGGATGCTGATCCACCTCGTCGAGGAGACGGGGCGACACGCGGGGCACGCGGACATCGTCCGGGAGCTACTCGACGGCACGAAGGGCTACTTCTAGCACAGCCCCGCGAAGCGGGCCCTTCCCTCAGGAGCCAGGCCAACACGCCTCACGACCAATGCGGGAGAGCCCGTTACTGGTGATCTTCGCATGATGCCGCGCGGCTGTCGTCTTCGCAGTTCAAGACGCCGCCCCAGCGACATCACGCATCAAATCTCAGTAGCGGCGCTGACGGCCCCGGCGGGGTCGGATCGGGATAACGGTGGTTGAGACGTCCCTGGCGAGCTGCTGCCGGAGGGCTTCGTTGTCGTGGTGGAGGGCAGCGATCGCGGTGGCAGCGGCCTTGAGCTTGTTCTCCAGGAGGGTGCATTCCTGGGTCTTGGCGGCCAGCCGCTTCTTGAGGTCGGCGATGGTAGCGTCGCGCTGGGACTCGCCGGGGGTGGTCTTGCCATGAGTGGCGATGTGGGCGTCCCAGTCGGCGAGGACGGCGTAGGCGCGGTTCATGGTGGCGCGGCTGATCTGGGCTTCTTTGTAGAGGTTCTCTTTGGTGAGACGCCCGTCGGTGCGCTGGGGCCGGCCTTCGAGGAGACGGGTCATCGCGCCGCGCAGAGCGGCTGCGGCCTTCGGGCTGACCTGGTCCTGGGGCGCGTCGCTGGCGAGGTCGGTCACGGGCGAGGCTCCTTCGCCATCGTGAGAACCCGGTTGGTGGTGTCCAGTTCGCGCTCGGCGAGCTCGCGGCAGACGGTCGGAATGCGGGGGTTGTTGATGATCTCCAGTTGTTTGCGCCCGTGGGAGTCGTAGAAGGGCAGTTGTTCGGAGGTGATCATGCTGTTGCCGCACATCGAGAGCCGCTCTGGTGGCAGAGGGCGATCCGTTCGCCGAAGACCTGGTTTTCGACCTCACGCATGCCCTGGGCTTCCGATTCGACGGCGGCACGTCCCTTGAACCATCGGTTGCCGGCATCTGATCATGCCCGCCCGAGGACAACCGAGGTCGACGCCGGCTGTCAACACCGACTCAAAGCCGCCGGCAGTGACAAGAAGTCTGGAACGAGTTGGAAGCGGGCCGTGTGGTACTTCAGCGCGACCTTGCCCGCAGTGGTCCGGCACGGGGAGCCCGCCGGGGCCCGGCAGGTGGACATCGGGCAGGAACGCGCTTCGACGAGCTTGTGCGGGTCGCTGTTCACACCCCGGATCGTTTCAGGGGTGCGTTTCACGGGTCAAGGGCAAGGAAACGACCCGTGAAACACGATGACCTGCTCGGATATCTCGGCGGGGCGGTGTTGCAACGGCGGGCACCTATGAAACGGGACCGCCGCACCGAGGACATCGGACCGCCGCCGAGTGGCACCCGGCCCGGTGAGGTTGCCGTCCATGAACCTGCGGCGAGCTCCCATCGGTCCGCCGAGGGACCATCGCGACCCTTCGCCGACCGATTCCTCCCACCGACCCCGAGAACGGGCCCGGGCAATCCAGTGGAAAGGAGGTGGTGGGTCGTCCGTCGAGGTCGGGAGGTGATACTCCCGGTGTGGGGCGGTCGAGGGACGATGGGCCTGGTGCGGCGGGGGACCCCACGTCGCCGGCCACCCCGGGAGAGTGACCGAGGAGCCGAGGGACGCCCGCCCCCGGGTGGACGGCACCCCGGGGCGCCGCGAGGCCCCGGGTCTCCAAGCTCTTCGGGACGCCGTCCCGAATGCCGCGGGCCGCTTCGACGGGCGATGTGTGGGCGGCTCCCGGCGTGGCCGGTGTGGCTCGGCTGTCGGCGACGGGTCTTCATCGGCCAGGAGCGCTGGGGCTGGGAGTTCGTTCAGCCGTCCGCGCCCCCGCACACCGGGACACGCAGCATCCGCCCGTCTACTCCGAACCCTCCGGCGACGGCCATTGCGACGCAAATACCATGGCCTGCAGGCCACAGTCTGCCCTACCCGAGTGAGGGAACCGAAGCATGAGCGTAAAGCCTGCTCAGATGGTGGAGTTGATCCGACAGGTGACAGACCCGGATCCCCGCCGGCGAGAGCTCAGCGCCGACTCGTCGGTGGACTGGCTACGTCATTACTCGCGATCCGATGTCCTGCTGCTGGCGGGAGCCCTGTCGATCGCGGCGGCCTGTGAACAGGATCCGGCCGCCCTCGAATCTCAACTGAACGCTCTGCTGGAGCTGGGTTCCGGCGGAATGCTGGAGGCTGTCTCCCTGGAGCGCCTCCGTGACATCGACAAAGGCTCGCTTCCGGGAAACCTGGTCGAATATCTGGACGATCTGCTGGAACTCTAGTATCGCGTTGCCCCTTTGACGCGTATCTCGGTCACACCCCTTCCCGGGGACGCCGAAAGCGTCCGCTCTAGCGGAAAACGATCACGGATGGTGACGGAAACGGGGGTCGGCCCCTCGAATCGAGGGGGTCGCTCTGGGGGTCGCTCTCGCCGGTGCGACCCCCGAGAGCGACCCCCCAGGCCGAGAGCGACCCCCTCTTTTGGCGACCGACCCCCGATCCGACCTGCGAAACGTCCTCCAGGGGGTCGCAAAGGGGCCGAGGGGGTCGCTCTTTTCCCCCTCTCCTCTGTCCTCAAGAAAAAGCGAAAAAGAGAGGGGGTAAGCGGAGAGGAGGGGGAAAAGTGCGACCCCTGCGACCCCTGCGACCCCCACGGTTACTACCCGTGGTGATCACCGCCGCAGTCGGGGAGACCGACCCTCGACAGCACCACGCCGCCCCCTCTTGGTTGGCCGCCGAGCAGCGCTCGACTTTCACCCCTGTTCTCAGGGCGGGCGGACGGAAACGAGGTAGCGCGGGCCGACCGCAGGGGCCGGGCGCGCCCGGGGCCGGTGGAACGGCCGGCCACGGCCGGGCCACCGGGCACGGTGAGGGACCAGGGACCGCGCGGGTTCGACTCTCCTTCGACATTGAACCTTGACTGCTTGCCACTGAAGTTGACGACCGATAGTCGGCCCCAAGACTGTCCATCAGTCAGTAGAAAGTTGTGCTCGTGTAGGCATGCCCCCGATCATCAAGGAGCGAGCCCTTTTCGCCCGTGCCACGTCAACTCATGAGCGAACATTTCGACTGCGGCGCAGGAACTTCAAAGCGGCGGCCGTGACTTCCTTTTCCACCTTGTCAGCTCGATATCCTCGGGACTTGATATATTCGTAGAATTCTGAATCCGGCCCATAGCCATACTGCTCCAGGTAGTAGGCCTGTGCCTGCCCCCAGATCCAGACGCCATCGGTCACGGTCAAAATCGGGACGACCTGGCCTTTCGACGCATCGAGCCGATCCGGGGCCAGCCCGGCAGCCCGCACGACAGCGGTACCACCGTGTGCCAGAAATTCGACCAAGCGTTCACGCTCATCCTGATCATCGATGCGTGGCCTGGACTCATCGAAGTACGGACCGGACTCTGGATCGACACCATCGAACAACCGCGCACGCTTGAATTCCACGGCTACTCCCTCAGTTCGGTTCATTCGGTCGGAAGCGACTCGCCGTAAGACGGCCAGGTCGAGCACATATCGCCACATTCATCGACGTTGAAGATGCTGCGGTGAAGGCCGCGCCACACGCCAAGGCGGGGCCGGTCACCGGTCAGACTTTAGTGGCAAACGGTCAAGGTTCAATATCAAAGGACATCGACCGCTCTTTTTGAGGGCAGGTTGGAGGTCCGCGGGAAGGTTGTGTCCGGTCGATGAGGTGATCGGGCTGCCGGATCGCGTGTTGCTGTGGGAGCGTGGAAGGGCTCGAAACTGGTGAGAGTGGGTGGCGGTGGTCCGGATCGCCGTCAGTCTCGGTCGTTCTCGCGGGATGTCGGCTGACCGGTCCGCCGTGACTGCCTGCGGGTGATGCGCCTGGTCATAAGCGTGATCGCCGCCCAGGTGATCAGCGACTCCGAGTGCTGAACGAGCCTTTCGTAGTCGCGCGCGTGTCGGCGGGCGTGCATGACCCAGGCCAGGGACCGCTCGACGACCCAACGACGGGGCAGGACGACGAACCCGACGGCGTCCTTCGGCCGGCTGACGGTTTTGAGCGTCAGGTTCAGGTACTTCTTCGCCCAGATCACCAACTGGCCGGCTTTTGAACGCGGTGCCGGTCTTGTGGGTGGGCACGTCCAGTAGGCAGACCGCGTCGCGGGCGAGGACTTCGCCCGAGTCCCCGGGAATGGGCAGGCCGTCGTGCTGCCATCGGATGCAGCCGACCCGCAACCGGGCGATCTCGTCGCTGCGTTGACCGGCGAACAGCCAGGCCAGGGTGATGGCGCGGATGAGCTCGACGGGGTAGGTGCGGCCGTCCGCGGTCGGCAGGTCGCCCGGCTCGACGTTCAGGCCCGCCCAGAGCAGCTTGGCCCAGATGTCGTCGGCGATCACCCGAGGGTCGGGGCCCATCAGGGCACGAACGCTTCGTGGCGTCCTCAGGGCGTGCGCGGGGTCGAGCCTGCGCGGGATCGACTCCCATTCGTGCAGGTCGCGGAAGAACGCGCGAGGCACCTTGAGGTAGCCGGACTTGCTCTGCGGCGTGAGTGGTTTGCCCAGGCGATCCTGCGAGCGCATGCCGTCGGTCCACTGAGAGAAGTCGCCGACGGCCATCCGGTCCACCGCCGCGACCCAGGACGCGCACGTCTGGCGGGTCCACTGGCCCGGTTCGGTGATCTCGGGATGTTCGGCGGCCAACCAGCGGCCGATCTTGGCGAGCACGCTGCGGTAGCCGTCGCGGATCTTCGGAGTCAGCGTCGACGTCGCGTGCCAATGCTCGACCGAGGCCGCCCACGAAGCCGGGACTCCCGTCATGGCGACCGACCCACGCCGGCGCCCGGACGGTGGTGGGTTCGCATGGCCAAGAGCCGCGACCGCCCGATGAAGGTCATGGAAGTCCTTCGCCCACTGCCCGTCCATCGCCGGATGTCGGCGCACCGCCGCCAGGGCCTCGGTGGACAGATCCTCCAGGCGGACTGCGATTCAACAGCAGCATCTGGCAGATCACCGAGGCCAATCGCTCGGCGTCGCGACGATAGCCCCAGTCGGCCAAGACCCTGCAGACCCGCCGGACGGCATCGTCGACGAGATCGGCCCCGAATACCCGGCGGGCCAAGGACGGGCGCATGAAGCGGCCGATGCGATCGAAAGCGGTGAAGTCGCCGAGCAGGTAGGCGTGGACGAGTACGAACGGGCGGGCGTTGGGCCCGATCTGGCCTCCCCACGACCGTCGGAATTCGGCACCGTCGGTGTCTATCAGGTCCACCCAGTCCTGGTCCGACCAGCCCCAGAAGGCTCGGCGAAGCTCACCGCAGCGAATCAGCACCAGGGCCGCCGCGTCCCGGGCGAACCGCCGCTGGTGACGGTCGCCTGGCGGAAGGCGGACGGCGGTCAGGGCGTCTGCCAAGGGCCGCACCAACCTGGCGATCGGCCGGAGTGCAGGTGCGTCGGAGGCGAGGCCGTCGCGCCGGATCCGATCGACGCCGAGAGTCCCGAGCGCTTCCGCCTCGGCCTCGGTGAGCAGGCCGCGACGGTCGTATCGTGCCGGGTCGACGGGCCACGACCATGTCGCGGCGCTGTTCGGTGGTGCGGTCGTCCTGCTCGGTCGTGTGGTCACTCGGTCACCGCCTCGCTGGCGCGGGTGAGCATGTCCACTCGCCAGGAATGGATCTGTTGCATGCCGCGATTCAGCTTCTCGGCCAGGTCCCGACCGGAGAGGTGGATGTAGGTCAGCGTCGACTCGGTGCTGGAGTGGCCGGCGAAGGAGGCGATGGCGTGCAGTTCCCAACCCATGCGGGCCAGGTCGGTCAAGCACAGGTGCCGCGTGGTGTGGGTCGAGAACCTCGGCAGGTCGGCGGCGAGAGCGAGCCGCCGGACCACCTTCGACCAGGTCCAAAGGGACAGCGGTCGGCCGTGGTTGCGGCGCGATTCCGACAGGAACAGCGGCCCGCGGGCCCGACTGATCGCGGCCCGATGCGCGAGGTAGTCGGACAACAGGACCCCGGTCGCCGCGGAGTACGGAACGACACGCTCGCGTCGGGTCTTCGTCGTCTCCGCCCGAACGGCTGACTGATCCTGGGCCGCTACGCCTTCACTGCCTCCCAGCCGGAGAACGGTCTGCGCCCGTTGCGCGACCCGGCCGAGCCGGACGACGGGGGCGCCGACGGCTGACCGGCCGTCACGGGCGAATCACCGCCGGGGGCGAAATCAGTCGCATCAGCCCCAGCAATGGCTATAGGTGCAGCCAGTTTTGATGCCGATGCAGCCGCCCGCGCACGGGTCCCGCGAGTAGGACTGCTTCACGGGGGCAGCCGGGGCGGACGTCGACTCGTGCAGGTTGCGCGTCACCGCGAGCCGAGAGGCGTCGTCGAGCGTTATATCGCCTTCGCCAGCGCAGAGCGCTTTGAGCGTAGCGAGTCTCTTGAGGTAGTCCCAGTCCACACGATTTCCGCCTGTTTCGCCCATGACAATGCCCTTTGCTATCGAATCCCCTTTTCTCAAAGATACAGAGGCGTCTCTGGTAGGCCCGTGGAACTGGAATCCATGTAGCGAGATGGGGGCGAAATTGGTCGATTGCGCCCCTGCAGCCGATCCAATGAGTCGGCACATGCAAACCGCCGCAAAACGGCACACCGATCCAATCGGGCCCGATCCGCATTTTCGCCTCCCCATTCCGCCCCTGGACGGCGCGCTCCGGCACCACAGGGTGCGTCCGCTGCCGAAGTCGGCCGCCCGCACGCCGGGGCTGCGTAGGATCCCGGGATGGCCATGACCAGTTACCTCCTGCAAGGTCCGCGCGTAGGCGTCCGCCATGTGTGCCGTCAGGACTACCGCGAGCTCACCGCGCTGGCCGAGGAGAGCGCCGAGATGCTCGCCCGCTGGCTGGGCGCCCGCGAGAACACGGCGGAGGCGTTCGAGGACTACCTTGCACGGTTCGAGCAGCCCACCCACGAGGGCTTCGTGGTCTGCCTGCGCACCACCGGCGCCATCGTGGGCGGCGTCAACATCAACAACATCCTCCGGGGCGCCCTCCAGAGCGGGACCCTGGGCTACACCGCCTACGCGTCCACGGCCGGCCGCGGCTACATGAGCGAAGGGCTCCGCCTCGTCGTCGAGCATGCCTTCACCGAACTCGGCCTGCACCGGCTGGAAGCGAACATCCAGCCGGACAACACCGCCTCGCTGAACCTCGCCAAGCGCCTGGGCTTCCGGCGCGAGGGCTACTCGGCCGCCTTCCAGTTCATCAACGGCGAGTGGCGCGACCACGAGCGCTGGGCCATCACTGCGGGGATCCCGAACACGGCTGCTGTGCAACCCACTCGCCTGAATAAATCCGGGTGAGGTCTCGAGAACACCGCAGGCGACGACCACCGGAGCACCCGCCCACTCGGGCACACGGCTTCGAGAACCGACAGGACACGAGGACGAGAGGAACGGCATAGCCGACCGCCTGTATCTGCGGCATTCCACCGACAAGCAGACCAACGCCCGCCGGCTCCACGCCCTCGCCGACATCCTCAAGGCCGGCGCGCCGACGTACGAGGACCCGGCCACCTCCTCCCGCGTCTACGCGGTCGCCCGGGCCGGGTTCCGCCGACTGCTCGACGAGGCGGCCGTCGGCGACACGATCCGCATCGCGGACGCCGCGCGGCTGTTCCGCTCGACCAAGGACGTCATCCAGATCCGCGAAGCCCTCCAGCGGCGCGGCCTGCACCTGCGCATCGCCACCGGAGCGTGGTCCGGCTTCGACCTGGCGGCCGACGACCCGCAGACCAAGCTGTTCGTCACCATGCTCGCCGGCGTCCTCGAATTCCAACGCGACATGATCTCGGAGAACACCAAGGAAGGCGTCGCCGCCGCGGCGGCCGCCGGCAAGACCCTGGGGCGCCCGGCCGCCTTCGACGAGGACCAGGCGGCCGACATCGCCCGTGCGTACGCCGAAGGCGCCGCGGTCAAGGCGCTCGCCCGGCAGCACGGCGTCGCACCCCGCACCATCCGCCGCGTCCTCGACGCAGTCGGCGCCCGCGACACCAGCGAAGTTGTCGAGGACACCGGCGGCCTGCCCACCGACGCCCAGGACCAGGGCCGCGTGCCCGAGCGGGCGCACGCCATCGACGTGCCTGGCCTGCTCGCCGAGCAGCAGACCGTGGTCGCCGATCTCTGCGACACGCTGCTGCGCATGGCCCCGGACTTCTCGATCGGCCACGGTCCGGCCGAGAGGGCCGCCTGGGCGGACGACCACAGCCTCGTGCTCCACCTGCGCCCCGGGGGGACGTTCCGGGACGGTACTCCGCTCACCCCCCAGGACGTCGTGTACAGCCTCCCGCACCGGCGGCCGTGCGATCGCCGACGCCGGGGGCTACTGTGCCGGACCGCCTGCGAGGGCGGTCCGGGCACGGTTGAGGTAGTCGCGGAACGCCCGGCGCTCGGCGTCCGAGAGGCCGTCGAGCATGCGCTCCTCCAACGCGCCGACCTCGTCCCGGGTCTGCGTGAGGAGTGCCTGCCCGGCCGGGGTGAGGGCGATGAGCAGACGGCGCCGGTGCGCGGGGTCGTGCCGGCGGGCGATCAGATCGCGCCTCTCCAGGGCCGTCACCAGATCCCGCATCGCCTGCGGCGTCACGAACGAGTTGCGCGCGAGCTCGGCGCTGGTCAGGCCGTCCCGGCGATCGAGCACGGTGAGCGCGGTGTACTGGAGGGCGGTGATGCCCGCCGGGCGCAGCAGTTCGTCCAGGTGTGCGCGCACCGCGAGTTCGACCTGCTTGACCGCGTACAGGAGCAACGGAGCGTCCTCGCCCGGTGCGTCGTTCCCCGTGGCCCGCGCCGCCATACGCCCCGCCCCTGACCCTTGATCCGGTGATCCCGCCCGTGTGCGCCCCGAGTCTCGCATGCCGGGACGTGTGTCCCGGACGGGTGACCATTGCACGGAATCTTGATATAAGGAAACCTGTCATTGCCTCGACGCAGAGGACCCATCCATGAACACCGCAGCTGAGGGCACCCGCGCGAACTTCGGGCTCGGCACGTGGCCGGCCCGCCGCGCCCGGATCTCCCCGGAGCGCACGGCACTCGTCGAGGGCGGCCACGCCCTCACGTATGCCGCCCTCGCCGACCGCACCGCGCGCCTGGCCGGACACCTGGCCGAGCGCGGAGTGCGCCCCGGGGACCGCGTGGCCTACCTCGGCGTCAACGCCGCAAGCACGTTCGAGACGTTCTTCGCGACGTGGCTGCTCGGCGCCATCGCCGTCCCGCTCAACTTCCGGCTCTCCGGCGCGGAGATCCGCTACATGCTGGCGGATTCGGGGACGGCCGTGCTCGTGCACAGCCCGGACGCCGACGCGCTCCTGGCCGCCGCGGCGCCACTGCCCGACACGCTGCGCACCCTCATCGCGGCAGGGCCGGCAGGAGCAGCGGACCCTGCGCGCCCGGCGGACTCGGCGCCCGCGGCGCACCCGTCGACCCCGGACCGCGACCGGCCCACGGACTCGGGCGCCGACGGCCGTTCGGCGGCCCCCGGTGCCGCGGGCCCCGCCGACCCGCCCGACCTCGCCGCGGCGATCGCCGCCGGGCCCGCGCTCGACGCGCCGCCGGCCGTCGACCCCGACGACCCGGCCGTCCTGCTGTACACCTCCGGTACGACCGGCCGACCCAAGGCCGCCGTGCTCAGCCACGCCAACCTGACCTGGAACACCATCAACCAGCTCGCGCACATCGACATCGGGCAGGACGAACGCGCCCTGTGCATCTCGCCCCTGTTCCACGCCACCGGGCTCGGCCAGGTCACCTTGCCGACGTTCTTCAAGGGCGGCAGCGTGGAACCGGTCGCCAGGTTCGACGCGGGGGCGATCCTCGACCGCATCGAGCAGGCCCGCATCACCAGCTTCTCCGCGGTGCCCACGATGTTGCGCATGATGTGCGAACACCCGCGGTGGGCGCACGTCGACCTGGGATCGCTGACCAGCGTCGTGTACGGCGGTTCGCCCGTGCAGGAACGCGTCGCCCGCGCGTGGCTCGACCGCGGCGTGCGCCTCCAGCAGGGCTACGGCATGACCGAAGCCTCGCCGGGCGTCTACATGGCACCCGCCTCCGGCGCCGCCGACCGTCCTGTTTCGGTCGGCGTCCCGCACTTCTTCACCGACGTCGCCATGCTTCGCGCCGGCCGTCCCGCCGACGTCACGGCCGCGCCCGGCGAGTTGCTCGTCCGCGGCCCGCATGTCTTCTCCGGCTACTGGAACCGGCCCGCGGACTCCGCCGATTCGTTCGTCGACGGATGGTTTCGCACCGGCGACCTGCTCAGCGTCGGCCCCGACGGCTGGGCATCGGTCACCGACCGGGTCAAGGACCTGATCATCTCCGGTGGCGAGAACGTGTACCCCGCCGAGGTCGAAGCCGTGCTGCTACGGCTCGACGCGGTCGCCACCGCCGCCGTCGTCGGCGTACCCGACGCCCGCTGGGGCGAGGTCGGCGCGGCGTACATCCAAACGCGCGAGGGTTTCACCCTCGACGAATCAGGCGTGCGTGCCCACCTGGAAGCGCACCTGGCCCGCTACAAGATCCCCAAGTACGTCGTGTTCGTGACCGCGCTCCCCGCCAACGCCACCGGCAAGATCCGCCGCGTCGAGCTGCGCGTGCGGGCGGCCACGGACTTCGCCGACGTGGAAGGAACCTCCGCATGACCCGCCCCGCCACCCACCCGGCCCCGGCCGCCGACAGGCCCTCGACCGCGACCGCCCCCACGTCCGCCGAGGCGTCGGTGGCCGCCGCGTCCCTCCCCCCGCTGCCCGCGCTGCCGCCGTCGCTGCGCGTCGAGCGGCACGGCCCCGTCGCGGTCCTGCGCCTGGCCCGCCCGGCCAAGCGCAACGCCCTCGACGACGCGACGGTCCTCGGCCTGGAAGCGTTCTTCGCGGCACCCCCGGCGGACGTACGCGCCGTCGTCCTCGACGCCGAGGGCGACCACTTCTGCGCCGGACTCGACCTGTCCGAACTCAGCGAGAGCGACACCTTCGCAGGGCTCCGGCATTCGCGCATGTGGCATCGGGCCTTCTCCCGCATCGAACGCGGCGACGTCCCGGTCGTCGCCGTCCTCAAGGGCGCGGTCGTGGGCGGCGGTCTCGAACTCGCGTGCGCCGCGCACATCCGCGTCGCCGAACCGAGCACTTTCTACGCGCTGCCCGAAGGACAACGCGGCCTGTTCGTCGGCGGCGGCGCCTCGGTCCGCGTGCCGCGTCTGATCGGCGTGCACCGCATGGCCGACATGATGCTCACCGGCCGCGTCGTCGACGCCGCCGACGGCCAGGCGCTCGGACTGTCGCAATACCTGACCGGTGCCGGGGAGGGCCTCGGCCACGCACTCGAACTCGCCGGGCGCATCGCCGACAACGCGGCCATCAGCAACTTCGCCGTCCTGCAGGCACTCCCGCGCATCGCGCAAGCCAACCCCGACGAGGGCTACCTGCTCGAATCGCTCATGGCGGCCGTCGCCTCCGGCAGCGACGAGGCCAAGACCCGCATGCGTGCTTTCCTCGACGGCCGCGCCGGGAAGGTCGGCCGCTCGTGACCACCCCCGCGCACCCGAGCACCCCAGCCACCGCCGCCGCCCCGAACGACGCGCCCGAACTGCTGCGCGCTCCCGCCGCCGACGTGCTCGACACCACCGAACTCGGCCGCTTCGTCCGACACGTCGAGGCCGCCCGGGGCGAAGCGTTCGCCGACTACCGCGAACTGCACCAATGGTCGATCACCCGGCCCGAGCACTTCTGGACGTCGGTCCGGGACTTCTTCCGGGTCCGCTTCGCCTCTCCCGAGGAGGCCGTGCTCTCCGACCGCACCATGCCCGGTGCCCGTTGGTTCCCCGGCGCCACCCTCAACTACGCCGGGCACGCCCTGCACGGCGCCGGCGCCGCCGACTCCGCGCCCGCGCTCATCGCGTACTCGCAGACCCGTGACCGCGTCGACCTGACCTGGGCCGACCTGCGCGACCGGGTGGGCCGCGCCCGCGCCGGGCTGCGCCGCCTCGGCGTCGGCCGGGGCGACCGGGTCGCGGCATACCTGCCCAACATCCCCGAGACCGTCGTCGCGTTCCTCGCCACCGCGAGCCTGGGCGCCGTATGGGCGAGCTGCGCACCGGAGTTCGGGGCGCGCAGCGTCGTCGACAGGTTCGCCCAGATCGAGCCCGCGGTGCTGCTGGCGGTGCCCGGCTACCGGTACGGCGACAAGGACGTCGACCGCCGCGCGACCGTCGAGGAGATCCGCGCCGCACTGCCGACCCTGCGCGCGGTGGTCTCCGTCCCCTACGGACCGGGCACCCTGACCGACGCCGTCGCGTGGGACGACCTGCTCGCCGAGCCCGGCAGCCCGGACACCGACCCCGTGCCGTTCGACCATCCGCTGTACGTGCTCTTCTCGTCCGGCACCACCGGCCGGCCCAAGGCGATCGTCCACGGCCACGGCGGCATCCTGCTCGAACACCTCAAGAACCACGCGCTCAGCTGGGATCTGTCCCCGGGCGACCGGATGGTGTGGTTCACCACCACCGCGTGGATGATGTGGAACGCGCTGGTATCCGGCCTGCTGGTCGGCGCCTGCCCGGTGCTGCTCGACGGGAATCCGCTGTACCCCGACCTCGACGCGCAATGGCGCATCGCCGCCGAGACCGGGGCGACGCTGATGGGTGCGAGCCCCGGCTACCTGATGGCCTGCCGCCGCGCCGGGCTCAACCCCGGACGCGATCACGACCTCGCCGCCCTGCGCCAGATCGGTGCCGCCGGAAGCCCGCTGCCGGCGGAGGGCTACCGCTGGGTCCAGGAGCAGTTCGGCGACCGGGTCCTGCTCAACGTGGGCAGCGGCGGCACGGACGTGTGCAGCGGCATCGTCCAAGGCGGCCCGTGGCAGCCGGTACGGGCCGGCGAGATCTCCGGACCGGCCCTCGGCGTCGCGGCGGCCGCGTTCGACGCCGACGGCAGCGAGGTCGTCGGCGAACTCGGCGAACTCGTCATCACCGTCCCCATGCCGTCGATGCCCGTCGGCTTCTGGGGTGACGCCGACGGTTCCCGCTACCGCGCGGCCTACTTCGACACCTACCCGGGCGTGTGGCGGCACGGGGACTGGGCGCGCTTCGCCGAGACCGGAAGCTGCGTGATCGCCGGACGCTCGGACGCCACGCTCAACCGCGGCGGCGTGCGCCTGGGCACCGCCGAGTTCTACCGCGTCGTCGAGGAGATCCCGGAGGTCGCGGACAGCCTCGTCGTGCACCTGGAGGATCCGGCGGGCGGCAACGGGGAGTTGCTGCTGTTCGTCGTCCCCGCGACTGAGGACGGACTCACCGCGGAACTGCACGAGCGCATCGTCCGCGAACTGCGCGGCGCGCTCTCGCCCCGGCACGTTCCGGACGCCGTCATCGCGGTTGCGGCCGTACCGCGCAACCGCACCGGCAAGAAGCTCGAACTGCCGGTCAAGCGCATCCTGCTCGGCGCGCACATCGCCGACGTCGTCGGGCCGGACACCCTTGCCGACCCGACGGCGTTCGACGCCTTCCTCGCCCTCGCCGCAGAACGGAGGAACCCATGAGCAGGGACACCGACCACGACAGGAACGCCGCCGCGAACCCGGCCGGCGACCTCGTCGCGGCCGCCGCGACGGAGCCCGTCGAGATCGCCCGCGTCGCGATCGTCGGCACTGGCGTCATCGGGGCGAGCTGGGCCGCGCACTTCCTGGCGCACGGGCTCGACGTGATCGCCACCGACCCGGCCCCGGGAGCCGAGGAGCGGCTGCGCGCCGACGTCGCCGCGCTCTGGCCGACCCTGGCCGGCATCGGCTCGATCCACGCCGGCTCGCCCGACCGGTTGACGTTCACGGCGGACGCCGCCGAGGCCGCCGCCGAGGCCGACTTCGTCCAGGAGAACGGCCCCGAACGCGAGGACGTCAAACGCGCGCTGTTCGCCCGCCTCGACGCGGCGGCGCGCCCCGGTGTCGTCCTGGCCAGCAGTTCGTCCGGCATGGCGGCCACGGTGATCGCCCGCGACTGCGCCGCCCACCCCGAGCGCGTGCTCGTCGGCCATCCGTTCAACCCGCCGCATCTCATCCCGCTCGTCGAGGTCGTGCCCGGGAAACACACCGCCGAGGAAGCCGTCCGCACCGCGCTCGCCTTCTACACCGCGGTCGGCAAGAAGCCGATCCGGGTCCGCCACGAGTTGCCCGGCCACCTCGCCAACCGACTCCAGGCGGCGCTGTGGCGGGAGGCGTACTCGCTGGTCGACCGGGGCGCGGCGACGGTGGCCGACATCGACACCGCGATCGCGTACGGGCCCGGCCTGCGCTGGGCGATCCTGGGGCCGTTCGCCAACCAGCACCTGTCCGGCGGATCGGGCGGCATCGCGCACGTCCTCGAACACCTCGGGCCGCCGACCGAGGCGTGGTGGCGCGACCTCGGAGACCCGTCGCTCACCCCCGAACTGGCCGCGAAGCTCGTGACCGGCGTGGACGAAGCACTCGCCGGGATCGACCACACCGCACTCGCCGCCCGCCGCGACGCGCTGTTGAGTCTGCTGCTCGCCGCGAAGGCCGACGCCGACCTGCCCTGATGCCCGGTCGCAGCCGGCGGCCCCGGCGCCGCCGGCGCATCCCGCGCCCCATACCGCCCGTCCCGGAGAACCCATCATGGACCTGACCACCATCGACGCCGTCGACATGCACGTGCACGTCGAACAGGACGGCCACGGCTGCTTCGCCCTCGATCGCGAACTGCTCGACGCCTCCGCCGCCTACTTCAAGGCCGACCAGGACCGCACCCCGACCCTGGAGCGCATCGCCGCGCACTACCGCGCCCGCCGCACCGCCGCCGTCGTCTTCACCGTCGACGCGGGTGCCGCGACCGGCCACCCGGCGCTGTCCAGCGAGGAGATCGCCGACGCCGCCGCGGCGCATGCCGACATCCTCGTCCCGTTCGGCTCGGTCGACCCGCACGGCGGCAGATCCGCCGTCGCCCGTGCCCGCCGTCTCGTCACGCAACACGGCGTCCGCGGCTTCAAGTTCCACCCCAGTCTCCAGGGCTTCGACCCGAACGACACGCGCTTCTACCCGTTGTACGAGGCGCTCACCGAAGCCGGCGTGCCCGCGCTCTTCCATACCGGTCAGACCGGCATCGGCGCGGGTCTCCCGGGGGGCCGCGGCATCAAGCTGCGACACTCGAACCCGATGCTGATCGACGACGTCGCGGCGGACTTCCCCGAGCTGACGATCATCCTCGCCCATCCGTCGGTGCCGTGGCAGGACGAGGCGATCTCGATCGCGACGCACAAGGCCAACGTGTACATCGATCTGTCCGGCTGGTCGCCGAAGTACTTCCCGCCGCAGCTGGTGCGCGCCGCGAACTCGATGCTGCGCCACAAGGTGTTGTTCGGCTCCGACTATCCGGTCATCACGCCGGAACGCTGGCTCGCCGACTTCGCGCGGCTGGACATCAAGGACGAAGTACGCCCGCTGATCCTCAAGGAGAACGCGGTCCGTGTACTGGGCTTGGCCGCCGACGCCGACGCCGACGCCGACGCCGACGCGACGAACGGCCGCCGCGCCTGAGGGTATTCACTCCCCCGCCGGGAGCCGGGAGCCGGGCGGCGAAGGGGCACCGGCCCGGCCGTGGCCCGTCGACCGGTCCGCAGGATCCGACCCCGTACGCGATACGGGTATGGGGTCGACGCGTTCGCGAAGGTGGTGGGTCCGTGCCCGGTCTAGGGGATGAGCATGTCCACGATCGTGTCCGCGACCCGGGCCACACGTTCGGGCGTCCACGGAGCGGGGTCTTCGACGGTGGAGATGAAGTAGCCGCGCACCAGCAGGAAGAGCAGGTCGGCGGCGAGTTCCGGGTCGGCGACGCCCGCCGCGGTGACCGCGTCGAGGAGTTCCCGGCGCGTGGTGGCGGGTTCACGGGTCTGCGCGGCGTCCGCGGAATCGGCGCCGCCCTGCACGGACGACAACATCTCCACCCACAGGCGGCGCAATTGCAGGTCGTCCGGATCGGTCGTGAGGTTCCAGGCGACCGTCGCGTGCAGCCGCTCCCGGCCGTCGAGGCGGCCGACGTGCTCGTCGAGTTCGGCGTACCAGCGGGACTCGGCCGTCGCGACCGCGTTCGTGATCAAGGCAATGCGGGTGGGCACGTAGTTGGTGACCATCGCGGTGGAGCCGCCGAGTTCCTTGGCGACCGCGCGGATCGTCACCGCGCGGGCCCCGTCCCGCGCGGCGACGGTGAGCGTCGCCTTGGCGATGGCCTTGCGGCGCTGGACTTCGTCGACGTCGATCGGCATGAGGGAAACCTAGCTCAGTGGGGACTTGACGTTGAATTCACGTGATGCAACATTGTTATATCACAGCGTTTTCCATGCATTTCGCGTATTTTCCCACCGCGTTGCAGTACTCATGAGCCTTGCCTTCGAACGCGTCGCGGCGCTGCATCGACCGCTCAGGGGCGAGGCACTGCGCGCCCGGGTCGCGGAACTCCTGGACCTGGTCGGCGTGGACGACCGCGAGGCCCGCTCGCTGCCCGGGGAACTGTCGGGCGGTCAGCGGCAGCGAGTGGCGATCGCCCGGGCGCCGGGCGCGTCGTCGAGCACGGCCCGGTCGACCGGGTTCTCGGCGCACCCCAGGACGCGTACACCCGCCGGCATCGACTCGATCCCCAAGCCCGGATGGATACCGCGTCGGCGCGGGCTCGACGCGGCATGACGCCGCCGGACCGCACCAGGCACGACCCCGGCCCCGGTTTCCCGATCCGCTTCATCAAGCCATCAAGCCATCAGGAATCAAGGAATCAAGGAATCATCATGGCATTCACGCCTGCCCTCGAATTCGCTTTCGAGATCCGCGCCCACGTCGCCGAGACGCTGCACATCGGCCACGGCGACGGTGAGAAGACCGAGTTCACCCCGATCGTCGGTGGCACGGTCGCCGGCCCCTGGTTCACCGGCATCGTCCTGGCGGGCGGCGGCGACTGGAGCAGCACGCGCGGCGAAGTCTGCGAACTGGAGGCCCGCTACCTGGTCCGCGCCGACGACGGCGCGGTCGTCGACATCGTCAACCGCGGCTACTATCGGCCCGCACCGGACGGCCCCGACCAGTACGACGGCGATCTCCGAGTCACCGAAAAGGGCCACTACTACCGCACGTCGCCGATCTTTCGCACCGACGCCCCGGCCCACCGCCGTCTCGCCGAGAACACGTTCGTCGGGCTGGCCCGGCCGGACGGCGACGACGTCGTGGTGATCAGGATGTACGCGGTGCGCTAGCGCTTGCGGCGGGCGCTTCAGCCGGTCGCCGGGGTCCACGGGGCACCGGACACCGCGTACCGACGGGCCCCGAGAGGCGGCGGCTCGTCGAGCCGGCCGCCTCTCGGGGCCTCAGTGTTCGTGGGCGCCCGTGCGGCGCGAGGGCGATCAGTCGGTTCCGGACTCCATGGCCGCGTGGTCGAGTGCGTCCGATGCCACCGCCACCGCCTCGGCCTCGTCGCTGCTCGCGGCGATGGCCGTCGCGCCGCCCGGGGTCAGCTCGCCGATGAGTCGACTCCACGGGTTGAGCCCACTGTGGGCGGCGTACTGCTCGAGCTTGTTCCGGGAATCGGCGATGTCCAGGTTGCGCATGGTGAGTTGCCCGATCCGGTCATCCGGGACGAACGTCTGGTGGACACTGCGCTCCATGGACAACTTTTCCGGGTGGTAGCTGAGGTTCGGGCCCTGCGTGTCGAGCACCGAGTAGTCCTGGCCGCGCCGCAGCCGCACCGTGACGCTGCCGGTGATCGGGTAGCCGATCCAACGCTGCAAACCGTCTCGGAGCATCAGCGCCTGCGGGTCGAACCAGCGGCCCTCGTAGAGCAGCCGCCCGAGCCGGCGTCCCTCGACGTGGTACATCGAGATGGTGTCCTCGTTGTGGATGGCGTTCAGCAGCCGCTCGTAACACACGTGCAGCAGCGCCATGCCGGGAGCCTCGTACACGCCACGGCTCTTGGCCTCGATGATGCGGTTCTCGATCTGGTCCGACATCCCGAGCCCATGGCGGCCGCCGATGTCATTGGCCTCCCGCACCAGCTCAGCCGCGTCGGCGAACTCGCGTCCGTTGATCCGCACCGGCCGGCCGTGCTCGAACTCCACGGTGACGTCCTCGGTCGGGATCTCCACCTCGGGGTCCCAGTAGGCGACGCCCATGATCGGGTTCACCATCTCGAGCGAGGTGTCCAGGTATTCGAGGCGCTTGGCCTCGTGCGTGGCCCCCCAGATGTTCGCGTCGGTGGAGTACGCCTTCTCGGCCGAATCGCGGTAGGGCAGGCCGCGCTCCACGAGCCAGGAGGACATCTCCTGCCGGCCACCGAGCTCGGCCACGAACTCTCCGTCCAGCCAGGGCTTGTAGATCCGCAACTCGGGGTTGGCGAGCAGCCCGTAGCGGTAGAACCGCTCGATGTCGTTGCCCTTGTACGTGGACCCGTCGCCCCAGATGGAGACGGCGTCCTCGTGCATGGCCCGCACCAGGAGGGTGCCCACCACTGCACGACCGAGCGGGGTGGTGTTGAAGTAGGTCTGCGCACCCGAGCGGATATGGAAGGCGCCGCATGCCAGGGCGGCGAGACCCTCCTCGACCAGGGCCGCGCGGCAGTCCACGAGTCGCGCCTGCTCCGCACCGTAGGTGCGGCCGCGCTGCGGTACGTCGCTCAGGTCCGGCTCGTCGTACTGACCGATGTCGGCCGTGTAGGCGTACGGGATCGCGCCGCGTTCACGCATCCACGCCACCGCGACCGAGGTGTCCAGTCCGCCGGAGAAGGCGATACCGATCCGTTCGCCGACCGGCAGCTTGCTCAAGACCTTCGACATGTGTGCACCCCTGGCGGCCCGATCGCGCGTGGCCCCGAATCGTAACGAGTGAGCGGCTCGGGAACACCCGAGACCGACAGCATGGCATATATTTGCACTCCAAAGCAAAAGTATGCACTCGATCGAGTATTGTCTTCGCGTCGCTCGCGATCGGCACCAAGACCGTCCCGCTCGCGGACGTCTTCCACGCGCCGGGCGGCAGCCGCGAGGGCGACGCGATCGCCCTGCTCGTGGTGGCCACGTGCCTGGCGTCGGTGGCCGCCGCCTCGGCCGGACCGGTCGCGTTCATCGCGCTCGGCGCACCCCGGATCGCCCGCCGACTCACCGGTACCGCCGGCATCCCGCTGATCGCGAGCGGGCTGGTCGGCGCCGCGACACTGCTCGCCGGCACCGTCGTAATCGTCCTGCACGAACTCGACCACGCGTGCCGCTACGCCGACCATCTCGTCGCGATGCGCGCCGGCCGAGTCGTGGCCTCGGGTCCCCCGCCGATATCCGTCACCCCGGAACTGGTCCGCGAGGTCTTCGACTTGCGCACATCGGTCATCGCATGCCCGGCCTCCGGCCTCCCGCTGGTGATCCCACTGGGCGGCCGACGAGAGGCCACCGAGCCGCCCCGCCGGGCATGACCACCCGAACAGCGTCGTCCGAGCCGCCCGATCGACTCACACAGGCGACGGGGGTTGGCTGATGGAGCCCGTCATGCGAGGCGTCATGCAACGGGTGGCCGACAGCCTTGCCTCCCACGCGGCGGCGCAGTCGTCCAGTGCCGAAATCCGGTAGCCGGGCGGTACACCGGGACAACTCAGCGCCCCTCACCGGGATCGGCCCGCCGCCCACCACGCACAAGCGCCGGACCGTGCGATGACCGCCGGGCGTACGCCTCGATTTCGATCTTCAGACTCCGCCTTCGTCCTCCTGCCCCGCGCGGTCGGCCCGCAGCTGCACGACCGGATCACCGGCCTGTGCGCCGCGGCAGGCTTCACGCCCCGGGTGTCCCAGCACGCGGTGGAATGGCAGACCGTCTGCGCCCTGGTGGAAGCCGGCCTCGGAGTGTCGCTGGCCCCCGAGAGCATCCGGCGCATTCGCCTCGAAGGTGTGGCGTTTCGCGGGATCGACCCGGGAACCGCTCGCACACGAATCGCCGTCGGCTGGCGTAAGAACGACCGAAACCCCATGCTCTCAGGCCTTTTGGCGACTCTTGAAGCTCTCGACGAAGGTGTCTCGCGTGCCGGTGTGCGCTGAGGCGGACGGCGATGGCCCGGGAAGGCTTCGTCGATGTCCGTCGCGTCGTTGTGCACGAGGCGGACGCGACGGCAGCCTCGCCGCGGGCTCATCCCCTTGTCACGAAGCCTCGGTGGGCAGCACGCGCCACGTCCGTGACCTTCAGGACGCCTTTCGTCTGCCGCGTGGGCGCGCGGTGCCGCCTGCGTCGCGGACGGCGTCCTCGAGTTGGTCGCGGGTCATCCTGGACCGTCCGGGGACGTCGAGGTCGGCGGCCCTGCGGGCCAGTTCGGTCTTGGTGAGCGCGGACAGGTCCTCGGGCTGCTTCGCCGCCGAGCGGCCCTTCCTGCTCTTTTCCCCGGTCCCGGGACGGGATTTGCCGCCGCCGGAGGCCTCCTTCTTCCCGCGTGGCCGGGTCGTCGCGGCGCGACGCCCGGAGGTGCTCGCGGCCTCGCTCTTGCGTTTCCCCGTTCCGGTGCGACCACCGCGTTTCCCGCCGGCGGTGTCGACGCTGCGGCGCAGGGCCTCCATGAGGTCGACCACGTTGGTCGGCTCGGGTGCCTCCTCGGCGGCGACCAGCTCGCGGCCTTCGCGTTTGCTCTCCAGGAGTTCCTCGACGCGTTCGCGGTAGGTGTCGTGGTATTCGTCGGGGCGCCAGGGGGCGGCCATCGCCTCGACGAGTTGTTCGGCCATCGCGAGTTCGCGGTCCTTGAACGCGGTCTTCTTCGGAAGGTGGTCGAGTTCGGTGGCGGGGTCGCGGATTTCATCGGCGAAGTGGAGTGTCTCCAGGGTCAGGACCCGGCCCTGGGAACGCAGGGCGGTCAGGTACTGGCGGCCGCGCATCACGAACAGGGCGATGCCCACGCGGTTCGTACGTTCGAGGGCTTGCCGGAGCAGGGCGTAGACGCGTTCGTACTCGGGTTTGGTGGGGGCGAGGTAGTAGGTCTTGTCGAAGTGGATGGGGTCGATGTCGGCGAGGTCGACGAAGGCCGTGACGTCGATGGTGCGGGAGCGGCCCGGGGCGATGTCGGCGAGTTCGTCGCGCTCGATGGTGAGGTAGTGGCCGTCCCCGATGTCGTAACCCTTGACGATGTCGGCGTACCCGACCTCCTTGCCGGTGCGCTCGTTCACCCGTTGGTTGCGGACCCGGTCGGCGGTGCCGCGCTGGAGTTGGTGGAAATGGATCGTGTGGTCCTCGGTCGCGGAGAACAGCCCGACCGGGACGGTGACCAACCCGAAGTTGATCACGCCCGTCCACATCGCGCGCGCCATGCCCGTACCTCCTGTCGACGAACGGGTCGGCGGGCGCCGACCCGTCGAAACGGCGGGACCGCCGGACATCGGCGCGTCCGGCCGGCCCGCCGCGTGACGACACATCTCCCGGCGCGATCGACTCGTCCGATCGCGCACCTTGGCGCTATCTACCCCTTTTGTTAACTTTTGTCGCATGTAAGGGTCGACGGCTCCGCGGCTCCGCCCTACCGCTGGCTACGGATCAGGGCATTCAGGCCGTCGATGACTTCGCGGTCGGCGGCGAGCGCGAAGAGTTCCTCGGCGGTGAGCGGGTCGGCGCGATCGGAGCCTTGCGCGGGGATGTCCTCGCAGACCAGGTACCGAGCCTTCCCCTCGGGCGTCAGGATGCTGACCCAGACGAACCGGATGCCGCTGTTCGGCTCGGTATGGCGTGCGGCGACGGCTTTGCCGCCATCGGGCAGCGTGCGTCGCTCGCATGTGTCACCGGGGACGTCCGGGCCGCCGGGCAGGCCGGGGGGCAGGCCGCACAGGCCGCGTTGTCCGGGCACGCCGTAGAACGAACGCACCGCTTGATCGGTGGCGGCGAGGCTCAGCGTGCGCCCCTTCTGCAGCCTCAGCAGGTACCAGGGGCCGACGTCCCCCGGGTCCTTTTCGACGGACTCGACCGCATCGGGGAGCCGGCGGTCGAGGATCTCCCGCAGTCGCTCCTGGGCGGCATCCGCCGCCGCGGCGAGCCCGGGATCATCGGTGATCCCGGAGGCGGTCGGTCCGGGCACCACCCGGCCGGCCGCCGCGGGTCCCGACGTCCGCTCGGCGGGCCATTGGAGTCGCGCCGGGAGCAAGATGGCCCCGGTGACGAGACAGGCGGCCGCCAGGGTCCCGATGCCGGTGGTTATCCGGCGGCGCCGGTGGATCGCCTGTCCCCGGTTGCGGGCCGAGGCGCCGAAGTCGGGAAGCGTGGGTTCGTCCTTCAGGTCTGGCAGTGCACGGTTGAAAACGTCGTGCAGTTCAGCTTCGGTGATCATGGGCCGGTCGTCTCCTGACGTCGTCACATCGGTCCTGTTCAAGCAGGGTTCGAACACAAACGGGGGTTCGAACACGAGCGGGGTTTCGAACACAAGCGGGGTTCGAACGCAAGCGTGGCTCCAGCGCACGTCACACGGTCGAGGTCTCACCGCGGCGTCACGGACGCGGCAATTCGGCGAGTTCGTCGCCGAGCAGGGTTCGCAACTGCACAAGGCCACGTGCCGTCCCCGAGCGCACCGCGCTCGGGGACCGGCCCAGCAGCGCGGCGGTCTGCTCGATGCTCTGGTCCTCCCAGAACCGCAGCACCAGGATCGCCCGGTAGCCCGGTGACGCCCGCGACAGCGCGGCCATCAGCGCCACGCGTACGTCCGGATCCCCGTTCCGCGCGGCGGGCGCGTCCGGCAAGTCCCCGAGCGGCGCCTCGCCGTTCGACTTCTTGCGCGTGGTGTCGATGTACGCCCGAGTCAGCACCTTGCGGGCGTACTCCGCCCGCGCGCCGGGCTTGTGGATGCGTTTCCAACGTATATAGACGCTCGTCAGCGTCGTCTGCACCAGATCCTCGGCGGCATGCCAGTCGCCGCACAGCAGGTACGCCGTCCTGCGCAGCGCCGCCCCGCGTGCAACGACGAACGCGTCGAAGTCGGCCTCGTCGTTCGTTCTCATGCCTTGCTCCGGCCCTCCTGTGAGATCCGCCGGTGTCACAGAAGAGGACGGAGCCACGCCCGGCAAACGCTGCGTGGAAGTCGGACCGGAGCCCATGTTTCGCCCGGCGCCCGTGTTCGGGGCCCTGCTCCGTCGGTGCCATCGGCTCGACCGTGCGGGCGTCGAACCCCTTGCGTGCGGCCGCGACGCGGGGCAGGTGCGCGATCGACCAGTCGACGATGGCCGTGGTCAACGCGCCTTACGTCGAGGTGATATCCACGAGCTACCTGGATACCGATCGGGTGCCTTCTTCACAAGAGGTACTTCCGCCGACCAGGATGATCATCGCGGCCGGATCGGCCATCGATCTCACCACCGAGGAGTGGAATCGCCATGAGCACCATGCGCGCCGTGAACTTTCGTGCCTACGGCGGACCGGAGGTCTTGGACGTCGTCAGGACGGCTCGGCCCGCGGCACCGCGCACCGGCGAGGCGCTGGTGCGGGTGCACGCCGCCGGGATCAATCCGGCCGACTGGCGCATGCGATCGGGCGAGGTGCGCCGATTCGGCGAGCCCCCGTTCGTCCTGGGCCTCGACCTGAGCGGAACCGTCGAGGCGGTCGGCCCCGACACGCCCGGTTTCTCGCCCGGCGACGAGGTGTTCGGCGTGGCCCTGCCGCCGCACGGCTCGTACGCCGAGTACGTCGTGACCTCCGCCGCCTCCCTGGCGCACGCCCCGCGCACCGTCGACGCGATCCACGCGGCCGCGCTCCCCGTTACCGCCCTGACCGCGTGGCAGGCGCTCGTGCGGGTCGCCGATACCCGCCCCGGCCACCGGGTCCTCGTGCACGCGGCGGCGGGCGGTATCGGTCACCTCGCGGTGCAGATCGCCAAGGCCCGTGGCGCCTACGTCGTGGGTACCGCGCGTGCCGCGCACCACGGTTTCCTGCGCGGGCTGGGCATCGACGAGGTCGTCGACTACACGGAAACGGACTTCACGACGAGCGTCCTCGGGATCGACATCGTGATCGACCCGATCAGCGGCCCGTACGGCCCGCGTTCCCTCGAAGTCCTGGCACCGGGCGGAATCCTGGTGGACGTACGCGGCACCGGCCCCGACCGCGGCGACCTCCACATCCGGGCCGCCGAGCGCGGTCTGCGCGTCGTCGAACTCGGCTTCACGCCCTCCGGCGCGGATCTGAGCGAGATCGCGGCCCTGGTCGACCGAGGCGAACTGCGCGTCGCCGTCGAGCGGGTCCTGCCGTTGGAGGACGCGGTGAAGGCCCACCAAGCGAGCGAGACGGGACGTACCCGCGGCAAGATCGTGCTCACCATGGCACCCGCACCGACCGACGACGACGCTCGCCACTGGCAGCAATGCATGGACGCGCTGTGGGCCGGCTTCGACACCCACGAGAGTGACGATTTCGTCGCGGCCGTACGCGCACTGGTCGCGAAACGGCCCGCGGACGACGCGGTCGCGGCGTACTGGATGGGGTCGGCGTACGACTCGACGGGCCACGAGGCGCAGGCCGCGCCGCACTACCGCCGGGCATTCGCCGCCGGGCTGCCCGACGAGTTGCGTCGGCCCGCCACCGTCCAGTTCGCCAGTACGCTGCGCAACCTCGGCGAAACGCACGAGAGCATTGCCCTGTTGACCGCGGAACGGGCCGCCGCGACCGACGAACTCGACGACGCGATAACCGCGTTCCTCGCCCTGTCACTGGTCGACGCGGGCCGCGAGCGTGAGGCGGTCGCACTGGCACTCGGCGCACTCGCTCCCCACCTGACCCGCTACAACCGCTCACTGACCAACTACGCGCGAGCCCTCGTCGAAAGCCCGAACGAGGAGTAGCTCCGGGGCCGGCACCGGTCCCAGGGGTGGCGGCAGGTGGCCCGGCGCGGCGGGTCGTCGGATCGCCGCAGTGGAATCGGGCCACCGGTGGCCGCGTCACCCTGCTCCGTCACAGGCTCCGGCGCCGGGGCCACCCTCATGAGGCACGCATCGTCGTGCGGCAGCACCCGCACTCACCACCCGACCAGCCTCGCGGGCACCGAGTAGCGGCACTGGCGCACCGTGCGCGACAGGCGCGGTCAAGCCGGCGGTGGGCCCTGGATGCGGATCAGCGAGACGAGCCGGGCGTCCTCGTCGACGTGGTAGGCGGCGACGCAACCGGCAAGGAGCACGTGGCGGAAGTCGCGTCCCCTGATCGGGATCGAGTCCAGGTGGTACGGATCCTCGGCCAGCCGACGCAGTTCCGCGTCGAAGCGCCTGCGCATCTCGGACGGCAGGGCATGCAGGCTGGACTGTGCGTCCTCGGCGAACCACATCCGAAAGCTCATCCCCGGGCGACCTTGCCGGGCTCGTGCAACCCTACGAAACCCGTACCGTCGCCGGCTTCGAGTCGTGCGAGCAACGCGTCGTCCTCCTCGACCGCCTCCGCCGGCAGACCCCATCGCGCCGCCACCAGCGGTACGTGCGCAAGCGGAACGGATCCCACGGCGCGGTCGAATTCTTCGCGCCGGTCCTCGGGCAGGGCCTCCCGGATACCGTCGAGCGTCCCGGGGAGATCCACGAACCGCCCGCCGATGCGTGTGTGCAACAACCTCGCGTCTCCCGCCTGCATGTCCACTTCCTCGATCGACCGACGTGCTGCTGTCCGCCCGGCCCCGGCGGCCGGTACTTCATCGACGAACCCACCCCTCGGGCAAGCGGTCGCGATCGGCGCCGGCCGCTGGTGATCGAAGTCGGGGAGGGCAGTTCGCGATCGCCCATGCGGCTCCTCCACCGGCGTAATGGCGTGCTCACAGCATCGGATTCGCCCGCTACCCGACGGCCGGGAGGCGAAACCTGCACGGCGCGGTCCGCCCGGTCGGGGCCGCGCCCCGTGCGGATCGGCCGTGTATCCCCGGGCCACCACTTCCGCCGGATCCGCGGCGCCGACCCGCACCGGTTCCGGTCACGCATGCGGGGCCGCATCTGCGGGTAGCCGCTTCCGGTTGTCGAAGGGCGGGCCCGCGTCGCACGATGCGGAAACCGTCGAACGGCCGAATCGGTATCGAAAAGCGATGGCTCGACGTCAGGAACAGTTCATGGGACTCACCATCCATCACAGCGCCGATCGACTCGTGGTCGAATTTCCGGCACGCGTGGATCGCCACAACGCGTCCGCCGTCCTGAACGGCCTGATGCGTCTCCTCAACATCCCGCTCGGCCGGGACTGTTGCGAAGTGGTGTTGGATCTGAGGGACACCATGTTCATGGACGAGACCGGTCCACGGGTACTGGCCGCCGTGCGGCGCGGCGCGGAACCCCTGCACCTGCAGGTGCTCTACCGGACGTCGGACGCCCGCACCCGACACATCGCGCGTGCCGCGGGCCTGACGCCCGCCGCCGAGCCGAGCCGTTTCGACCGGACCATGGCCACCCGTTGACGCGAGACCTGCCGACGAGCCCGAACAGAACCGATGGCGAGCATGACGGGCGGCCGTCCCCGGGCCCGCCCGTCGGGCCTCGCTTCCGCCAACCGGGAAGGTCGACCGGATACCCGGACGGGGTGAGCCGGTCGGCGCCCTCTCAGGTGCGATGGTCCTCGGTGCCCAGCCCCAGGGCCCTGGCGAGCTGCTGCACGTTCTCATAGTCGAAGCCGTCCGTCGGCAACCCGGCGACGAGGTCCACCAGATGGTCGGGTGCCGCTTCCTCGCGCATCCGCGCCAAGAGCGCCTCGCGATCGGCCGGATAGACGTCACGCGCCAGATGCCGGGCCAATTCACTCCGCGTCTGCACGTCGGTCGCGCTCATCCCGGATGGTGTTCCGCCCACGCCCGAGGTGCGTTCGACGAGATCCTCCATCGCGTTCGCGGGAGCGTTGTCGTTCTCGTTGGAGGTCATGGCGTGTACCCCATTCGCGTCGGGCCCGAGAGCGTCAGGTGACCAGGATCCGAGTACAGGATTCCTTTGTCTCCTCGGTCGGCTCGGCGTCCGTACCGGTTTTCTCGCCCCTGCCCTTCCCGCCGCCCGTAATCGTCACCGACGCGACGTGTCCGGCCCATCCGCGCGGGAGGGCGTCCGGTCCGCCCGCACCCGGTGGTCCCCGTCGGCGGGCGCGGAACGCCGATACGCGTCCGACAACCACACCAGGGCCCGGGTCATCGCCTCATCTGCCGCCGAGCCCTCCACGTCTCGCCCCGCCAACCGATCCGAGTCGACCCCGTTCGTGCCCATCGCCCACGCTCCCTCGCTCGGCCGCCCATCCCGGGCGCCTGCACCAAGGCTGTCCACGTCGGCCGCCGACATGCACGGCGAACCGCCGAAGTTCGGGCGAGATACCGCCGACCCCACCTGACGGCTTCACCCCCGGCGCCGGCGCGCGACCACGGGCAGCCCCCGCGGGGCCGTCAGGGCTATCCGCGTCCGGACGGGGCAGACGAGTCGAATGGGCAGCACGGTCCGAGTCGGCGCGAATCCCCGGCACTCTCGGGCGGCGCGTCGGCCCGCTCGACGGCGCCTCTTCATCGCGCCGCGGCCCACGCGCGCGGCAGTGCCCTCGCACGCCCGTCCCGAAGGGGGCGGACGAGGAGCAGCGGGCGGACGACGAGCGCGGAAGAGCCGACGACAGGGATGACCATGGGAGACCACGACCGAGGGGACCACGGCGGCACCGAGCCCGACACTCCGGCCGACGCGGACCGGGAACACGGCTTCGACCGTCGGGAAAGTCCCGAGCAGCGAGCCGACCGCCAATGGGGCGAGATGCTCCAGGAGGTACGGGTCACCCAGACCGGGGCGCAGATCCTCTTCGGCTTCCTGCTCTCCGTCGCCTTCACGCCACGCTTCGGACAACTGTCCGCATTCGATCGGAACCTGTATGTGGTGACGGTGATTCTCGGGGCGCTGGCAACTGCGGCCCTGATCGCGCCGGTGTCCATTCATCGCTCGCTCGCCGGCCACCGGCGCAAACCCCAACTCGTCCGCACGACGGCTCGGCTGATCGCCATCGGCCTGTCCCTGCTGGCGGCGGCCGTCATCTGCGCCGTGCTGCTCCTGTTGCGAGTCGCGCTCGGGACGGGATACGCGTGGCTGTGGGCGGCGGTCGTCCTGGCCGGATTCGTCGGCTGCTGGCTGGTGCTGCCGATGCTGCTCAAGTGGTCCCTGAAACGCGACGACTGACTCCCGTCCGACCGCGCTGCCGTTCCCGACAACGGCCGGTCGACGGGGATTTCCCGCTTCCGGGATGCGGCCCGAGGAACGAGATTTGCCGACGGGCCGACGGGTGAAGCTCTCCGACGGCCGGCACCCTCGATGACGGGGACGGCGCTCGCCCGGGTCGAAGCCGGCGCCGTCGAAGGCCGGCGAGGGTGGCGGAATCGGCGCCGCCAGGGCCTCGCCGATCGGCGCGGGCGGCCCCTCGGCCCGGCACAGCACGGACCACTCCGCTCCGCTCGCCGCCGGAAAGTGCCCGGCACACACTGGAACCATGGACATCATCGGCGCGAGGGCCATCGTGGTCATGCCGGACCACGACGAGGTCGAGGTGACCGTGGACGTCCACGACTGGCCGGTGGACGGTGACGCGTTTCCGCACACCTGGAACGCGGTGATTCCACTGGACCTGAGCCTGAGCGTGGGCGAGGAGATCACCCTGTTCGTCCAAGAGGAGAACACCGCTCTGGGGCATACGTGCGTGGTCGTGTCCAATACGGACCGGATGATCCGACTGTGCGCACACGAGTAAAGCGGACCCGTCGAGGTCGACGAACGAGTCGACGAACACGCGGTCCGGCCCACCGTGAAGCGGGAGGTCGGATGGAGCGGGCTTCCGCACATGGGCGGTCCTCCTCTCCGGCGCACGCCGCCGGCGTGCTCCAAGGCTCGATCCGCTCGACATCGCGCTCGCCGCGTTCTCGTCCGGCGCGTTCTGCGAGCGACTCGGCACTCGGACGGACGCCGCTCAGCCGTCCCTGTCGTGCTCGCGCGTGCCGGGCTCCGACGGTCGGGAGGCGAGGTTGCCGAATCCCGGCAGCTGGTGCGGCCCGCGCCGGCGACCGTCCCGGGGCATCTCCGCGGCCTCGCGGCCTTCGCTCCCCGGGTCCGGGGTCGAACCGGTGGGCAGGTCCCGCGGCGGGGGCGGAGGTGGGCGGCGCCTGCGCCGGGCTCCGCTCACCACGGGAATGATGAGCAGGCCGGCAATCAGCAGCACGGCCGGAATCGCCACTGCCGCGACGATCCCGACCGAAGCCGGGGTGAGCTTTGCCAGAGCGATCATGTGGGCATCGCTACCCCGGCCCGCCAAGGCGACACCTCGCGATCTCGGTGGACGGCTGCGGACGAGTCGCCGGCCCAGCCGGGCATGTCGGAGCGGTTCTCGGGAAGCGGGTTCCCATGAGGATCACGACTACGGTAAGCCGCCTGGAGCAGGCACAGAACCTGGACCGTCCCGCGGCGTGGGTACGCGCACTGGTGCGTCGGCTGCCGCAAGGCGCCGTCCGGGACACGTTGCACGGCGTGCCCTTGGGCCACCCGGTGCACCCGGTGCTGGTGCAGGTGCCCATCGGCGCCTGGTTCTCCGCCTCGATGCTCGACCTCGTGCCGCGCACCGGACCCGCGTCCACGGTGTTGATCGCGGTGGGCGTGGGCGCCGCGGTGCCCGCCGCGGCCGCGGGGCTGGTGGACTGGGCGGAGACGCACGAGCAACAGCAGCGGGTGGGCCTCGTGCACGCCGCGTGCAACACGATGGCGGTCGGCCTGTACTCGGCCTCCCTCGTGGCCCGTCTCCGCAAACGGCCACTCCGCGGCCGCCTGCTGGCGCTGGCCGGGCTGGCCGCAGTCGGGACGGGCGGCCTGCTCGGCGGGCACCTCGCCTACCGTCAGGCGACCGGCGTCAACCACGCCGAACTCGTTCCACACATGGTCGGCGACGGCTCCCGGTGGCATTCCGTCGGGCTGCTGTCCGCCCTTCCCGACGGAAAACCCGCCCGCCGCTTCCTCGACGAGACCCCGCTGGTGGTCGTCCGAAGCGGCTCCGAGGCGCACGTGCTCGCCGATCGCTGCTCGCACCTGTCCGGTCCGCTGTCCGAGGGCGAGGTCGCCGACGGCTGTGTGACCTGCCCCTGGCACGGCAGCGTGTTCTCCCTCGCCGACGGCGAGGTCGTGCACGGGCCGGCGACCGCGCCGCAACCGGTCTTCGAGACGCGCGTCCTCGGCGGGGAACTGCAAGTGCGCCTGCCGGGCGCTGGATAGCCGGCGCCGGCCGCCGGGATGCCCCCGGCGTCCGTACCGGTGCTCGCACCGGAGCCCGCTCGCGCCGGACGCTTGATCGGGCAGGACACGTCCCCTCAACAGATCAGTTCCGGAGGCATGACCATGATCGGATCCGGTGTGTCCGAGCTCCATTCCACCGAGGGCGTGCGCCCTCGATCGCACCGGGTTCGGCGAGCTTCCGCCGCCGATTCCGCGCGCGTGTGCGCCCAGGTGTTCGCGCCGATCGTGGCGCAGGGCGTGATCCTGCGCCGGCCACGACTGCTGGATCTGGCGGCCCGCCGCGACGCCGCACGACGCGGCAACGCCCTGCTGAGTCGACTGCGCGCCGAGTACGGCCCGAATCCGCTCGCGGTGAGCGCGTTCGGTCGACGCGTCGTGCTGCCGCTCACGGCGCGGGACGCCCGCGAGGTATTGGGCCGATCCCCGGACCCGTTCACGCCCGCGAATCGGGAAAAGGTGGCCGCCCTGGGCCACTTCGAGCCGCACGCGGTTCTGGTCACGCGAGGTGCGCGCCAGCGTGCGGCACGGCGACGCTTCAACGAGACGGTGCTGGAGGCGCCCCATGCGGCACACCACCTGTCGGGGGTCTTCCTGGACATCGTCCGCGAGGAGGTCGTCGCGCTGCTCGCCCAGCCGGGCGCCCTGCGGGACTGGGACACCTTCCACGCCCGTTTCCTGCGGATCGTGCGCCGCATCGTGCTCGGCGAGGGCGCGGCCGACGACACCGCGTTGACCAGGCAACTGGACGCGCTGCGCGCGGACGCCAACTGGGCCTTCGCACGCCGGCACCGCACCGGCATCCACGACCGGTTCACCGACCGACTGAGCACTCACCTGGCTCGCGCCGAACCGGGCAGCCTGGCGGCGCCGGCCGCACACGCCGACCGCGGCGAGGGCGTCGACCCGCTCGGCCAGGTACCGCACTGGCTGTTCGCATTCGACGCGGCGGCGATCGCGGCGTTCAACGCGCTGACGCTGCTCGCCGCGCACCCCGAGCACGCCGACCGCGCCCGCGACGAACAGGTCTACCGGGACGCCGAAGATCCTGGCGGTATCGCCGAGGCAGGCCATCTGCGCGCCTGCGTCCAGGAGTCGCTGCGGCTGTGGCCGACCACACTGGTGATCCTGCGCGACAGCACGCGCGACGACCCGTTGGCCCCCGAGGGCGCCGCCGTGGCCGTGATCAGCTCCTTCTTCCATCGGGATACACAGACGCTGGACTTCGCCGACCACTTCACCCCGGACGCGTGGCTCGACGGCCGCGCGGAACCGGCCCGGGGCATCGTGCCCTTCAGCGCCGGACCCGCCGCCTGCCCCGGACGCAATCTGGTGCTGTTCACGGTGACCGCGCTGCTGGACACCGTGCTGCGCCGAACGGCGGACCTCGGCCTCGCCGACCCCGCACTCCTGAACCCGGCTCGACCCCTGCCGCACACGTGGAATCACACGGCCGTGGGACTGCTCACGGCGTGAGGGCCGGTCCCCCACTCGGCCGAGTGCGACCGTCGCCTCGGTGTTTGATCGCGCGCCGACCGGTCAGGCGGGTTCCGTACGGGATGTCCCGGCCGCCGGTCGCCGCCTCCCGCGTACGGCGGATCCCCGGGGACCGCCGGCCCACCGAGCACTCGTCTCTGGAGATGATCGCGATGAAGGCACTCACCTGGCACGGCAGGCGCGACGTACGCGTGGACACCGTGCCGGACCCGGCGTTGAAGGACCCGGACGATGTGATCATCAAGGTCACCTCCTCCGGGATCTGTGGCTCGGATCTGCACCTGTACGAAGTCCTCGGCCCGTTCCTGAGCGAGGGCGACATCCTGGGCCACGAACCGATGGGGATCGTCGAGGAGGTCGGCGCCGAGGTCACCCACGTACGGCCGGGCGATCGCGTGGTGATCCCGTTCAACGTCTCGTGCGGGGTGTGCCACACCTGTACGCAGGGACTGCACTCGCAGTGCGAGACCTCCCGGGTGCGCGAACAGGGCATGGGCGGCGCGCTCTTCGGCTACACCAAGCTCTACGGACAGGTCCCGGGCGGACAGGCCGAATACCTGCGGGTGCCGTTCGGCAACAAGCTTCCGATCAAGGTGGCCGAAGGGCCGCCGGACGATCGGTACGTCTATCTCTCGGACGTGCTGCCGACCGCCTGGCAGGCGGTCGAGTACGCCGCCGTCCCGCCCGGCGGCACCGTCGCCGTGCTCGGGCTGGGCCCCATCGGCGACATGGCGTGTCGCATCGCGCTGCATCGGGGCGCCGAGCGCGTGTTCGGCGTCGACCTGGTGCCCGAGCGGCTGGCTCGGGCTCGGCTGCGCGGCGTCGAGGTATTCGACCTCACCGCCCATCACGACATCGCCGACACGATCCGGGCGCTCACCGACGGTCGCGGGCCGGACGCGGTGATCGACGCGGTCGGCATGGAGGCGCACGGCGCGCCGGTGGGCAAACTGGCCCAGCAGATCGCCGGCCTGCTGCCCGACGTGGTCGCCGAGAAGATGATGCGCAAGGCGGGCGTGGATCGACTCAGCGCCCTGTACACCGCGATCGACATGGTCCGTCGCGGCGGCACCATCTCGCTCTCCGGCATGTACGGCGGGATGACCGACCCGCTCCCGCTGTTGACCATGTTCGACAAGCAGATCCAACTGCGGATGGGCCAGGCGAACGTGCACCGGTGGGTGGACGACATCCTGCCGCTTCTGGAGGACGGCGACCCGCTGGGCACCGAGGACTTCGCCACCCACCGCATCCCGCTCGCCGAGGCGCCACAGGCGTACGAACGGTTCCAGAAGAAGCAGGACGGCACCGTCAAGGTCCTGCTCCGCCCATGACCCACCGGCGGCGGCCCCGGTCGCGGATGCCCCTCGCCCTCGGGTGGGTCGGCCGGGTGGACCGCTGGTCCGACTCCGATTCCGATGCGACGTCGTCGATCGAGCGCGGCAGGTCGGACCCGGCCGGATGTGGCCGGGCCGTCTCACCGGCCGCTGCGAGCACGCGGGCCGCGATCCACCGCCTGCCGCCGCGCCCACTCGCAACTCGGACCGTCATGTGTGCGGTCCGATTCGTCGGGTAGCGGAGGTGGACGGCGCGGGTCTCAGGTGCTCGCCGTACGAGAAGAGGCGGGTTACATGGGGCACGGCGGCAACGTCATCGAGGAGCTCACCGTCGACCATCGCGAGGTCGACGGGCTGTTCGCGCGGATCGAGATCCTGCCGGTCGGAGACGCGCGGCGTCGGGAGGCCGCCGACGAGTTGACCATGGAGTTGATCCGTCACTGCGTCGCGGAGGAGATGCACCTGTACCCGGCGGTGCGCAAGCACGTCGAGGACGGGGACACGATCGCCGACAAGGAGATCGCCGACCACGCCGCCGTCGAGGAACTCCTCAAGGAACTCGAGGGCCGCGACGCCGACGACTCCCGCTTCGACGACCTGGTCGCCCGCCTTCGGCTCGCCGTGAGCGAACACGTGCGTGACGAGGAGGGCCGTCTGTTCCCCCTCCTCGCCGCCGCCTGCACGCCCGAGGCGCTGGACGCGTTGGGCGACAAGGTCCGCTCGGCGAAGAAGACGGCGCCGACCCGCCCGCACCCCTTCGCACCCGACACACCGCCCGCCAACAGGATCCTCGCCCCGGGCACCGGACTGGTCGACCGCGCCCGCGACCTGCTCTCCGGCCGCGGCGGACACTGAATCCGGCACCGCCCCCGATACGACCGCCCGCAGCGCGCGTGACCCGCCGGTTGCCGAGCCGGCGGGTCACGTGCGGATCGCGGCGAGGGGCGAGGAGTTCTACCAGCGGTACCAGCGGCCGCGGCCTCCGCCGGAGCCTGCCGAACGGAAGAAGAAGCCGAGGATCCAGAGGACCAGGACCACGACGGCAACCCACCACAGGACCTTGATCGCGAACCCGACGCCGAAAAGGATCAGCGCGAGGAGCAGGACGAGAAGCAGGGGAATCATCGTTTTTTCACCTCCGCCGATTTTGTGCCCCGTCCCTGGGTCTGCACGCCACGGCGAGCACCTTTTCCTGGTGATTCGTCGCGTACTCCTCCCGCTCCTCCCGGCGTCGCATCGCGCCCGGACGCAGGGCGGAACGCCGAACCCGGCGACCACAACCGGCGCTCGGCCTCCGCACGGTGCGCGCGCGAAGATCACGCTGCGGGCGGACGACTCGACGGCCCGAGAGTCGGGACCGTCGGGTTCGGCCACGCATGGCCTCACGAGTGTCGGGTACGCGGCGTTCAGTCCGATTCTCCCGACGCGAGGTGAGCGACCATGCCCAGCGGATCGAGTCCCAAGCGGGAACGCCAGTACGAGCACATCAAGGAGAGCGCGAAGAAGCGCGGCGAAAGCACCGAGCGGGCCAAGGAAATCGCGGCCCGTACGGTGAACAAGGAGCGCGCCCGGGCCGGGGAGTCCAAGACCGCCGGCCGTACCTCGGTCAAGGACAAGCCGGCCGGCCGACGCGGTGGACAACACTCGCACAGCGGCTCGCAAGGTCCCACCTACGACCAGCTCTACGCGGACGCCAAGCGTCGGGGCGTCAAAGGCCGCTCCTCGATGAACAAGAAGCAGCTCCAGCAAGCCCTGGGTCACTGATCCGACGGGCAACGCGCGTGCACCGCCCGGTCGCAACGTCGCCGTCCCCGAGCCGTGGCATCGCGGCTCGGGGACGGCGGGGGTTCGCGAGCCGCCCGGGCATCGTGCTCGTTCTCGTGCGCTCGCCACGGCGGGGGTGGCCGGGGCCGGGAGGTCAGATGGTGCCGGTCTCCGCCGTGGGGAAGCGCTCCCAGACCCGATGCGTGCCGAGGAGTTCGGTGACTTGGGTCAGTACGGCGGACGCGTCCCGGCCGACGACCACTCCCGGTGCGTCGGTCGGGATGCCGGCCGCCAGCAGGCATTCCTCGCTGTCCGCCCAGCCACCGATGGCCTTGGCATGGCGGTACGCCTCCGCGAGCATGAGCACGATCCGCGGGTCGATGCCGGACGCGGTCGTGCCGTTGCCCGCCTTGGCGTCCCGCGCCCCGTACGCGTCCTTGCCCGGCGCCGGTGAACCGGCGAGCAGGATCGCGTCGAACTCGATCGAGCGGGCGGTGGCGAAGGTGCGCTGTACGGCGATGGGCGCGTGGTCGTCCGCTCCGAGTGTGCCGCCGGTGGGGGCGATGATCAGCGGCACCATACCCGCGTCGAACACCGCCCGCCGCACCTCGCGAACGCCGGCCAGGTCGGCGGCCGGCTCGGCGACGATACCGATCACGCGGCCGGCGATCGGCCATGTCCCGCCGATCTGCGACAGCGCGGGGCTCGGGTTCACCGACGCCAACGGCCCCGAGGGCGAGGCGGCCGGCAGCCCCAGGCCCTCCGCGACGCGCGCGCACAGCAGCGGGTCGATGTCGGCCAGGACCCGCAGGTTGCGTTCCTTGATCGCCTGTTCGTGGCACTTGCCGAGCTCGAACGTGTAGGCGGCGATCACGTGTTCGCGCTCGACCGGGGTCAGGCTGAGCCAGAACAGTCGGGGCTGGCTCGTGTGGTCGGCGAAGGATGCCGGGGCCTCGCGGACCTTGGTGGCGGGCGCCAGCGGGACCGGTACCTCGACGTACCCGCCGAGGTCGACTCCGGCGGTGAACGGGCAGCCGCCGTCGAGGGAGTTCGGCCGATACGGCGCCACGCCCCGGTGCACGGCGTCCTGGTGCAGGCCGTCCCGGAGCATGTCGTTGATCGGGGCGTGCGGGCGGTTGATCGGGATCTGGGCGAAGTTGGGCCCGCCCAGTCGGCTGATCTGCGTGTCCAGGTAGGAGAACAGCCGGCCCGCCAGCAGCGGGTCGTCGGTGACGTCGATGCCGGGGACCAGATGCCCGGGGTGGAAAGCCACCTGTTCGGTCTCGGCGAAGAAGTTGCCGGGGTTGGCGTTGAGCGTGAGCAGGCCGATCGGCTGAACGGGCGCGAGTTCCTCGGGAACGATCTTGGTGGGGTCGAGGAGGTCGATGCCCTGGAACGTCTGATCGGCGGTGTCCGGGAAGGTCTGGATGCCCAACTCCCACTGCGGGAACGCGCCGGCCTCGATCGCGTCGGCGAGGTCGCGACGGTGGAAGTCGGGATCCATCCCGCTGATGATCTGGGCTTCCTCCCACACCAGCGAGTGCACGCCCGCCTTCGGCTTCCAATGGAACTTCACCAGCGTGGTGCCGCCGTCGGCGGCCACGAGTCGGAAGGTGTGGATCCCGAAGCCCTCCATCGTGCGGAACGAGCGCGGGATGGCACGGTCCGACATGTTCCAGATGGTGTGGTGGGTGGCCTCGGTGTGCAGCGAGACGAAGTCCCAGAAGGTGTCGTGCGCGCTCTGTGCCTGCGGGATCTCGCGATCGGGATGCGGCTTGGCGGCGTGGATGATGTCCGGGAACTTGATCGCGTCCTGGATGAAGAACACCGGAATGTTGTTGCCGACCAGGTCGAAGACGCCCTCGGCGGTGTAGAACTTGGTGGCGAACCCGCGCGTGTCCCGCACCGTGTCGGCCGAGCCCCGCGAACCCAGCACCGTCGAGAAGCGCACGAACACCGGCGTCTCGACGTCCTTGCCGAGGAACGCCGCCTTGCTCACGCTCCCCGCGCTGCCGTACCCGACGAAGACGCCGTGCGCCGCCGCGCCTCGGGCGTGCACGACGCGCTCGGGGATGCGCTCGTGATCGAAGTGGGTGATCTTCTCGCGCAGATGGTGGTCCTGGAGCAGGACCGGCCCGCGCGGTCCGGCCTTGAGCGAGTGATCGGTGTCCGGCAGGCGCACTCCCTGAGCGGTGGTCAGGTACGCGCCGCCCTGTGCCACGGCGGCCTGGTCCGTGCCGGTGGGCTGCCCGGTAGGGCTCACCGGATCGGGACCGGTCTGGTCCGGCTTCGGCGGCAGCGGTTCGCGCGGTTGCGTGGGCTCGTCGAGCGGGATCTGCCCGCTGCCCGGGCGACCGGGGATCACGCCCGCCGGGTCGGTCTTGCGACTCGCGGGCTCGCGCTTTGCCATGCTTCCTCCGTGTACCAGGGTTCTCGGGCGGTGGATGAGCCGGACCGGTGGCAGCTCTCGCGGCCGGGCGTCGTCGACTCGGGTGGGACCGAACAGGTCGCGACAGTCACGGCTACCCGTACCGGCCGGATCAAACCGAATCGCCCGTTGGCCGCGGGTGCGAGCCGGCGGCCTCGCCATGATCCGTGTGTGCGGGTAGTAGTCCGCGCTCGCCTGGTGCTGCGTGGCGCGGTTGTCCCAGGGGACGCGACCGTGCCGGGGCGCCGGCGCGGCCGGCACCGATACTCCGGGTGCCGAGCTTCGTCGCCGCCGGCAAGCCGTCGTAGGCGGCTGCCATGTCCGACCACAGCGTGTCCCCGCCGACCGCAGTCCGTCGATTCCCGCACCACGGACACCGCACCTCGCACGCACTGCCGGGCAGCGCCTCAGCGGTAGCGCAGTGCTCCTGCGGCCGTGTGACTCGTTCCCTGCCGGAAACGGAAAGAGGCCTGTCGACCACTGTGCAGGAGGCACTCGACTCGTGCCGGCGGGTCGAACTCGGTGAAGTGCGGGGTCCGCAGTCGAAACGCCGTCGGCCGCAACAACTCGCCGTCGCTCAAGACCGCGATCGCCTGACGGGCGGCTTCGACGAGCACCATTCCGGGCACGTGGTCGCCGGCGTGGTCGAAGAAGAAGGGATGCAGGTGATCGGCGGGATCCAGTTCCAGGGTCCCGCCGTCGCTGTGCGCGAGCAGCACGTCGCGGGGCAGCACCGCGTCCACCGCCTCCGGCGTCGGTCTGCGGCGCGGTCGAGGCGCCCGCAACCCGAGTGACGCACCGCGCAGAGCCGCGTACGCGCGCGCGTCCAGGAATCGCGCGTTGCCTCCCGCACGCGCGAAGGTCGTGACGCCGGCCGAGAGGCGAATGCGCAGCCGCAAACCCCTCAGCCCGTGGCCGTCGCGCGCGGGGCGCAAGTCGTCGACTTCCGCCAAACAGGTGATATCGGTGGCGCCGCTCTGCAAACGCGGCTCCGTGGCGATGTCGACACCGTAGAAAAGATCCTTGATCAGAAAGTGTGCCTCCAGAGGCACCGAGAAGAACTGCGACGGGATGAAGATCCCGAGTTGGCGAAGGGTTTCCACGATCATCAGCCGACTGTGTCCGCCGTTGCCGGCCGGCGGGAACGTGGGATGCGAGCGAGGCCATTGGGCCGCGGTCAAAAACGTCGCCTCCGCGAGGCGCACCACATCGGTCAACAGCACCTCGGCCACCGAGGTTCGGTGTACCGACTCTCGTGCCACGGTGCGCGACCAGCTCAGCGGTCTCGCCGAGAGACCCGAGGACGCCGCGCCGCCGCCAAAGGTAGTCATGAACACAAGCAGAACCCAGAGGCCGGGAAGGTGCACGTCGTCTTCTCGCCGCGCGTTGCACGGCATGCAACGCGCCTGGATCAGCCGACGATCGACGAGCGGTCGTGTCGCGTCGGGTATGCGCGGACACGAGCCGGAACAGCACCAATTTCCACGCAGACATCCGAGCCGGAGGTGGCACGTGCAGACACGGGCAGGGACGACTCGCCAATCCCTTTTGGAGACGGCGGCACGCCTGTTCCACGAGCGGGGCTTCGCCGGGACGAGCATCAGCGACATCGGCAACGCGTCGGGGCTCACGAGCGGTGCCATCTACTTCCACTTCTCCAACAAGGACGCTTTGGCCCGCGCGGTCGTCGAGGCGCACTTCGCCACCTGGCCGGAGCTGATCGAACGGCAAAGCCCGGCGGACGCGCCCGCGTTGGAGGGCCTGGTGCGGTTGAGCTTCGCGGTGGCCCGGGCCTATCGCGACGATCCCGTGGTCCGTGGCGGAGCGCGGCTGTGGGGAGAGCGCTACGCCATCGACGCCATACTGCCGGCTCCCTTCGTGGGCTGGATCGCCACCGCTCGCACCTTGCTGGATCGTGCGCGGGAGGAGGGCGACCTCGCGGATCGCGTCGATCCGGCGGCGGCCGCCCGCTCGATCATCCACGCCTTCTTCGGCATGCACACCGTCTCCGACGCGCTCTCCGGCCGCGCCGACATCGAGGACGACCTGACCGATCTGTGGCGCCTGCTCCTGCCGGCCCTGCTCCCCGACCCGGGGCGCGCCGAGGACACTCTGGCCCGAGCCGTGGCGTGTGCGCCGGGCGGAGCCGACGGCGAAGCCGGACCGAGGGTGTGCGTGGACGCCGAATAGCCCGGGATCGCGGGCTGCGGGGCCGATGCCTCGTTCAGCCCGGCAGGGTCTCTCCTCCGATGGGTGCCAGGACCTCTCCGGAGTAGTAACCGGAGAGCCGGTTCGACGCGAAGAACACGAAGGAGGGCGCGATCTCGTCGGGGTGCGCGGCGCGGCCCATGGGGGTTTGTTGTCCGAAGGAGGCGACCCTGTCCTTGGGGAACGTCGCGGGAATCAGCGGGGTCCACACCGGTCCGGGGGCGACGCAGTTGACCCGGATGCCGCGTTCCAGGAAGGACTGGGCCAGCGAGTAGGTCAGTGCCAGGATCGCGCCTTTGGTCGCCGAGTAGTCGATCAGCGTCTTGTTGCCGCGCAGTCCGTTGATCGAGGACGTGTTGATCACCACGCCGTCCGAGGGCAGGTGCGCCAGGGCTGCCTTGGTCGTCCAGAAGAAGCTGTGGATGTTGACCTTGAAGGTGTACTCCCACTGTTCGCTGTCCAGTTCGGCCAGGTCGTCCACCGGATTTTGGGTGCCGCAGTTGTTGACCAGGATGTCCAGGCCACCGAGATCGGTCGCGGTGCGCTCCACCAGGTCGCGGCAGTTCGTCTCGACCGAGAGGTCGCTGCGGTAGGTGGCACACGTGCGCCCGACCGCCTCGACGAGTCGTGCCGTGTGGGCGGCGTCCTCGTCCTCCTGGGCCGACAGGTATCCGATCGCCACGTCGGCGCCCTCCTTGGCGAAGGCGACCGCCACGGCCCGACCGATCCCCGAATCGCCGCCGGTGATCAACGCACGGCGCCCGGTCAACAGCCCGCTGCCGGTGTAGTCGCGCATCTCGTCGCGCGGGATGGGATCCAGATCGCCGGTGCTGCCGGGGTGATCCTGCTGCTGCGGCGGAGCGGGGTGTTGCTCCGAAGGCGAGTTCATCAGCGACCTTTCGCTCGTACGGACGTCCCCATCCCGTTCGCCCCGCCTTGGCGTCGAGCGCGTCGTCGACCGCACGGGTCCGGGCGTGGTGTGGGAACCGTCGGGTACCCGGGAACCTCACGGCCATGCCGCGTGGTTCCGGGTCCGGCGATCACCAGGTTGGCGGGTGTGCCCTCACCGGCCGTCGCGGGCCGCGCGCACCGGCCAGTCGGCCGCGCCCCACCCGGTTCGGCGTCCCATTCGGCCGCCTCCGTTCGGCCAGGCCCTCGACGTGTCGGCCGGGCGCGTCGTGGACCCACGTGCGTGGTGGCGCGATCGGCGCCGACCTGCTCGGGCTCGACTCCGGGAACGTGGGCCGCCGGTCGGGCCGGGGCGCCCGGTGACGGGTGGGCGCTCCGGACGGCTTGTCACGGCGTGCCTGCGGGGCCGAGCGTGAGCGGGTCCACCAGGGCGTCGATCCGGGCGACCAGGTCAGGGTGGCCGGCGCTCAGATGGGGGCGGGTCGCGGCGAGAGGGGCGATCAGGGCTGCGGGGTCGTCGTCGCCCAGGGCCTGGTCCAGTCTGCCCAGGTGCGCACGGGAGCCGGCCGGCAGGTCGGTCAGGGCGGTGATCCGGCCCGCGAGGCGGCGCAGGTCGGCGGCGTTGTCGCGGGCTCGGACGCCGGCGGCGCGGTCGGCGGCGCGGCGTTCGCGAGTGGCAGTGACCCGTTCCTCGCCGGTGGATCCGGCCGGGCCCGGGCGCAACCGAAGGTAGCGGCGCTCGGCCGCCTGACGGCTGGCCACGCCCAGCGGTTGGGCCAGGTCCGCCCAACTGGCGCCCGCGTCGCGCGCGGTCTCGATCAGCCCGCTCTCCCATCCGGCGAGGCGTTCGCGGATCTCGCGCAGCAGCAGCAGCGAGGCCAGCGCCTGCTCGGGGCCCTCGTCCGCTCTCCCGGGCTCGATGTCGCCGCATTGCGCCGTGCGGACGGCCCGGTCGATGGCTTCCAGGGCTGCCGCGGCGGCGAGGAAGGAAGCGGGCCCCGTGGGGCGGGCGGCCGGGGTGCCGGGCCGATCGTTCGCGGTCATCGGATCTCCTTTCGATTCGTCATCATGTGGATGACGCCATCATTTGTCATCCTTTCGATGACATGCTACAACAGTTTCAGGCCGCCCGTTCGGGCGCTACCGACCGAATCTTTCGGAGGTGTTTTCGCGATGTTGATGCGTACCGACCCCTTCCGCGAGCTCGACCGGCTCGCGCAGCAGCTCCTCGTACCCGGAACCGCCTCGCGGCCGACCGCGATGCCGATGGACGCCTACCGCGACGGCGAGGTGTACGTGGTCGCGTTCGACCTGCCGGGCGTGCCCCCCGAGGCGATCGACATCGATGTCGAGCGCAACATGCTCACCGTCAAGGCCCGTCGCGAGCCCGTCGCCAAGGCGAACGAGGTGCAGATGGAGCTGTCCGAGCGTCCTGTGGGCGTCTTCTCCCGCCAGATCGTGCTGGCCGACACCCTCGACACCGAGCGCATCGACGCCGACTACGAAGCCGGTGTGCTGACGCTGCGGATCCCCATCGCGGAGCGGGCCAAGCCCCGCAAGATCTCCATCGGCAGCAAGTCCGACCGCAAGGTGATCACCGCCTGAGGCGGCGACACCGCCACCGCTCCGCGCGACCGGGCGAGGGCGGGCGGGCCGGTTCTCGGCGTGCCCGCCCCGCCCGTCCCGGACGAATCGCCCCGCCCGCACACACCGCACCCTTCCAGCCATCGAGCCAGAGACCGGAAAGGCGATCCGCAGCCATGCTCCCCCGAAGCGAAACCTCCTCCATGGCGTTGAGCACCCATGCCGACCTGGTGGACAAAGTCCGTCTCGAAGGGGCCTACCGCACGCGGGAGCAGGCCGAGGACGCGATCCGAGTCGTGCTCTCCGGGCTGGGCCGGCAACTCACCGGCCGTGAACGGCTGGACCTCGCCGCCCGACTGCCCCTGGAAGCCGCCCTCCTGCTCACCTCGCACACCCTCGACCCCGAGCCCACGACCGGCTTGGGCTTCGTCAAGGACATCGCCGCCCGTACCGGCACCACCCCCGGCATCGCCCGCTGGGACACCGGCTCGGTCCTGACCGTCGTCGCCGCGCTCGCCGGCCCCGACCTCATCACCCGCATCCTGTCCCGGCTGCCCGTCGGCTGGGCCCTGCTGTTCGGGCGCGCCGAACTCGCCTCCGCGGCCTGAGCCCGCGGCCGTATCGCGCGCAGCACCCCCGAGGACCCGGACCCCCTACCGGGTCCTCGTCGGCGCGCCCGGGCAGCTTCCAACCCGCCCACCCCTGGAAACGTCCCGCGAAACCCATCACGGCGCCCGCGCCACAGCCGGGCACGCACGCCCCTGGGGCCACATCCGCCCATGGGATCTGCATGAACACGACAGGGCCGGGCAAGCGATCTTTGCGCGCGCCGAACGCCGGAATCCGCCGAACGAAGCGGACGGCAACCGACCGTCGCGCCTGACGCTCCCCCGGGGAGCCCGCATGTGGCGGCAGGCCGGTGGCGTGGCGAAGCGAGCAACCCGCACCCTGATGGATCCGGTGAACAACCGTGCCATCGCATTGCCGGAGGTCCCCATGTCAGCAATCGGTGTCACGGTTTCCCCCCTGGGCCGGATCTTCACCGCCCCGGGCGTGTACGTCCCCCAGTCCGACAGTTTCCTCTTGGCCGAGGCGATACGCCGGGAGGGCGTCCGCGAGGGCAGCCGAGTCCTGGACATGTGCACCGGCAGTGGAGCCCTGGCCGTGTACGCGGCCCGGCTGGGGGCACGCGTGACCGCCGTCGACAGTTCCAGACGCGCCGTCCTGACCACCCGCGCGAACGCGCTGATCGCCCGTCGGCGGATCACCGTGCGACGCGGCGACCTGCTGTCGGCCGTGACCGGTCACTCCTTCGACTTGGTCGTGTGCAATCCGCCGTACGTGCCCGCGCCCCGGCCCGATGTTCCGCACTTCGGCGCCGCCCGTGCGTGGGACGCCGGACTCGGCGGCCGGGCGGTGGTGGACCGGATCTGCGCGGCGGTACCCGACGTGCTGCGACCACAGGGCGTCCTGCTGATGGTGCACTCCGGACTGTGCGACGCCGGGGCCACCCTCGGCGCATTGGAGCGGTCCGGCCTGCGCGCCGAGATCGCCGACCGCACGACGATCCCGTTCGGTCCGGTTCTGCGCGAGCGGCTGGACTGGCTGCGCCGCACCGGCCTGGTGGGCCCCCACGACAATCACGAGGAATTGGTGGTCGTCCGTGCCGAGAAACGCTGACCGCCCCCGCCGGATCACCGCCGACCGCGACGGCCCCCTCCTGATCGAAGGCCCCGTGGAGGTGGCCCTCCCGGGGGGCGAGATCCTCACGTCGCATCGCTTCGTCGTCGCCATCTGCACATGTCGGCGCAGCCGCACCTACCCGTGGTGCGACACCAGCCACCGCGCGCGCACCGCGTCGGCGGGCGCCGAACCCTCGCCGGACGAACGGGCGACGGGAACAACCGACGAAGGAAGCCACCCGTGACCGTGTCGGCACACACCTCCCGGACCGCCCCGGCGATGCCGCGACCGCGCGGCGAGCTCTCCGCGGGCGTAATCACGGCGCTGCGGACCGGCCGAGGCGACCTCCCGGGGGCCGACGAGGTCGCCGGGGCCGATCCCTTCGGCGAGGATCTGCATCTGGCCCTGTACACGCTGTACGAGCTGCACTATCGCGGCTTCGCCCTGGTGGCCGACGACCGCGAGTGGGACGCGAATCTACTGGGTCTGCGTGCCGCCCTCGAAGAACGCTTCCACACCGCCCTGCGTGCGCACGCACATGACGGCCGGCCCGTGGACGCCGCCCTTGCCGCGCTCGTGGTCGAGCCGACGAGGGACGACGGCAACAGCGTCAGCCACTTCCTCCGGGCCCGGGGAGAACTGTGGCAGCTGCGCGAATACGCCGCGATGCGCTCGCTGTACCACCTCAAGGAGGCCGATCCGCACGCGTGGGTCATCCCGCGTCTGCGCGGTCGGGCGAAAGCGGCGATGGTGGCCATCGAGTTCGACGAATTCGGTGCGGGCCGCGCCGAGGACATCCACGCCCGACTGTTCGCGGACCTCATGGTCGACCTCGACCTGGATCCGTCGTACGGGCGTTACCTGGACGCGGCGCCCGCCGCGATGCTGCCGACCGTGAACCTGATGTCCCTACTCGGGTTGCATCGCGGGCTGCGCGGCGCGCTGGTGGGTCACTTCGCCTGTCTGGAGGTGACCTCCTCCCCCGGCTCGCGCCGACTGGCCCAGGCGATGCGCCGGACCGGCGCCGGGCCCGCGGCCGAACGCTTCTACGACGAGCACGTGGAAGCCGACGCCGTCCACGAGCAGGTCGTGCGCCGCGACGTGGTCGGCGGCCTGCTCGCGGACGAACCGCACCTGGCAACCGATGTCGTCTTCGGCATCGCCGCCACCGAGTTCCTGGAGGGCCGCCTCGGCGACCACCTCCTGACCGCGTGGCGTGCCGGACGCAGCGCCCTGCGCATTCCGCTCGACTCGTCCTCGACCTGAACCCACATGCGCCGACTCGACCTCGGCGCGCGCCCACCGCCGGTATCGGCGTCGGAAGGGCCGACCAGGCGACAACCTGGATGCGTCCCCGGGCGGCATCCCTTTGGGCACGTCTGCGCGTCTGCGCGTCTGCGCGTCCGCGCGTCGCCGCCCGTCGACGGCGTCAGGGGGCGCCGAGATCCGCATGGATCGCGACACGCTGACACAGCGTGGCTGTTTGAATACATAGAGTATTCAATCTAGCGTAATGATCGTTATGTTTCGGGCCGGCGTCGCTCGCGGACCCCCCAGAGGGGCGTGCCCGCCCCGCCGCTTCGGGACCTCGCGCGGGCACCTCCGGGGCCCGCCTCCCCTCGATCGGACGGCTCATCGATGACAGGCAACTCCCTTCTCTCCTGGACCCCCGCAGCCATCGTCTTCGACTGCGACGGAACCTTGATGGACAGCGAATGTCACTGGGAGGAGGCTCGTGAACACGTCCTCCGCGGGTACGGCGTCACGACTCCGACCGACTTCGGCGAACGCACCAAAGGTTTGCATTTCAGCGAATGCGGACGGGTCATGGCCGAGGTGGCGGGCCTGTCGGCCGGCCGCGCCGACCAGGTGACGGGGCAACTCCTCGAACATTTCCGCAAGTTGGTCGCGGCCGACCCCGTAACGATTCCCGGAGCGGTCGAATTCGTGGCCCTGGCCTCGCACTTCGCGCCCCTTGCCGTGGCGAGCAACTGTCCCCGCGACGTGGTGGAGTCGGGTCTGTCACACGCCGGACTGCTTCCCCGCTTCGTGGACATCGTGGTCCCGGACGCGGACGTTCGCCCCAAGCCCGACCCGGACGTCTACCTCGCGGCCACCCGAGCCTGCGGCGCCACTCCCGCCGTGACCCTGGCGGTGGAGGACTCGTACTGCGGCATTCTCTCCGCGACGCGCGCGGGCCTGCGCGTCCTGGGTGTGGGCCCCAACCCTCGCGACGAGGAACTGGCGCTCGTCGACATGTGGGTGCCCACTCTGGCCGACGCCGATCTCCTCCACTGGGCCACGACCCGCGAGAGCCTGCCGGAGTCGTACGTGCCGGCGGCCGGCGGGGCGCTCCGGGCAACGGCAGCCGCCGTGGCGCGGTGACCGCGCGGCGGTAGCGCCGACGCGCCCGATGACGCCGTCCGGCGCGGCAGGACCGAGCAGTTTGGGGCACCGTGGCGAAGTCGCGGTCGGACAAGGGAGTTCGTGGGACGGTCGGCACGGCTTCGGGGTCTCCCCCAAGCCGTGTCGGATCGCGGCCGTTTCGGAGCTGTGTGGATCGCACCTCGTCGCGGGGGCCGCATCCTGCGGGGGTCGGCCGTACCGACAGGCGACAAGTTCGCGGATGACCGGGCAGGTCGGACAGTGCCCGCCGGTCTCCTGCGCGAAGCGCCGCCGTAGGGAGAACACGCCGGCGCCGATCGCCGGGCCGACGACCGTCTCGGTGAGGGCCGGCGCCGTGAGCTTGACACTCGTGGCGGGTGAAGCGGGTCAGTGTGCGCCGTCCGGCCACTGCCGGCGGTGTGCGTCACGGGGTCGACCCGGACGACGGCGCGGACGCGGGAGCACTGCCGGTGCCCTGCGGCAGCCTTCCGGTGAACGTGGCGTCCGGCAGGGCCGAGGGAAGCGGGGTCATGGCGACGACGACGCGGAAACCCGGACGCAGGGCGTCGGGGACATCGAAGAGTTGCTGGGCGACGACGGTCCGCCCCGGTGCCACGGTGCCGGTGAAGTCCTGCTGGGGGAGGCTGCCGTGGGTGATGCGCTCGGCGCTGGGTCCACCCACGCGGCCCATCTCGCTGATCCTCACACCCGACACGTCGTAGGGGGCCTGCGAGCGGTTGGTCACGGTGAGCGTGACGAGAGCGGGGAAGGAACCCGGACCGGCACTTTCCGCGGCGGGGGCGGGTTCGACGCGTGCCACCGACACGACGATTCCATTGGGCAACGCCACCCATCCCCCGACGGGGGCAGTGTTCGCCGGCCCGGTGTCGCGACCGGATCCGGGCCCGCAGGAGCGCAGCCATTCGTCCTGCGACAGACCGGGCGGATCACAGCTCACCGAGGGCGACCCCGAGGGGGCACGCGAAGCACTCTTCCCGTCGTCTCCGCAACCGGTCAGAGCGAGCAAGGCGGCGACCACGATTCCGACGGATACAATCCCACGCCACACGACATCCCCTTGGAGCCGACTGAATATCGGGGACAGTGGTCCGTCGAACATCCCCTCAAACGGATCGCCGGGCTCGGAGGGGCCATTCGATGCGCGCCGCAAGGTCCCCCGATGATCGGCGCTGCGGCCCCTCACCGAAATTCACCAGGATCGGCTGGAGCCCCGGACATGACCACCTCGTCCCCGACTCGTGCGCCGCCCGGATCCGGACCCTGTCGAATCCCCCGGCGTCCTGGGTCGGTTCCGCGCCGTGGTCCGCGACACGCTCGGCGCCTGGGCGGCCTCGGGACCGCACGGACGACGTCGTCCAAGTCGTCTCGGAACTCGTGGGTAACGTTCTTCGGCACACGTGCGGCGAGGCCGAGTCGACGCCGGCCGCCACTCCCGACGATTCATCGCCGAGGCGGGAGGCGCCTGGACGCGCTTGGGCGCTCCGCCATATTGTGTCGTCGTAACGACGACACAATATGGCGTCGCCGAGGGGATGACTTCCAGTGGGGCACAGGGAGCGCGGTCCGGGGCCGACGCCCGGCGCGGCGTCCGGTTACGCCTCGGCCGCCCTGGACACCGGTGTGGCCCTGGGGTGGATCCGAGACACGATGCGCGCGGTCCACGAGCCGAGGCGCACACCCGATTCGTCCGGCACGGCGTTGAGCGCGAACCAGGTGCTCGTCGCACTGACGCTGCTGCGCGAGCTGCGCCCGGAGATGGCCGGCTGGGAGCCCGACCTGATCGAGGCCGCCCGGGTGTTGGGCACCAGCTGGGCCGACCTGGCTCCGGCGCTGGGTGTGGCCGGCCGCCAGGCGGCCGAAGGCCGGTATCTGCGACTTCGGCCCACCCCGGACGGCTCGCGGGCCACCGGCGACCAGCGGGTGGCCGCCGAACGGGACAAGCGGGCCGGTGACCGGGCGGTGGCCGGCTGGGCCCGGACCAACGCCGCGGGCCTGCGGGAACCCGCCGGGCAGATCGACGCTCCGACCGACCTGCCGGCCGACGCCGAACCGGACCCGGCCGCGCTGTGTCGGGCCCTGGGCAGAGACGATGCCGCAGACCTCCTCGGCCCGCCGGCCAAGGCCCGTGGCCATCTCCGGCCCGGCCATCCGGCGCCGGCCGAACGGGTCGGCTCGGTGGATCGCAGCATCGCCGAGGTCCGCCGGGCATCCGACCGGCGCCGCCGAGACAGCGGCCGTGAACGCACCACCGAGTGAGGATGCGATGGCCGTCCGACGGAAGGCGATCACCACGCAGGTGCGGGATCGCCGCACGGACCGCGGTGATCCCGAAACCGGGCTGGTCGTATCCGTTCAATCATGTTTTCTTCCCGAAAGGAGACCCCAGGGTGGGTAGCAGCGTCGAAACGCTGGAATTCCAGGCCGAGACCCGTCAGTTGCTCCAGTTGGTGATCCACTCGATCTACTCGAACAAGGACATCTTCCTGCGCGAGCTGATCTCCAACGCCTCCGACGCACTGGACAAACTGCGGCTGGAGTCCCTGATCGACTCCGATCTCGAGGTCGACACCTCCGACCTGCACATTGCCTTGGACATCGACAAGGACGCCCGCACGCTGACCGTCCGCGACACGGGTATCGGCATGAGTCGGGACGACCTCGTGGAGCTGATCGGCACCATCGCCAAGTCCGGCACCGCCGGTCTGCTGGAGAAGATCAAGGAAGCCAAGGAAGCCAAGGACACCGTCGCGGCGCAGAACCTGATCGGGCAGTTCGGCGTCGGCTTCTACTCGGCGTTCATGGTGGCCGACAAGGTCACCCTGAGCACCCGGCGGGCAGGCACCGACTCCGGCACCCTGTGGGAGTCCGACGGCGAGGGCACCTACGACATCCGGGCCGTCGACGGTCTGCCCGTCGGCACCTCGGTCACCCTGCACCTCAAGGCCGCCGACAGCGAGGACGGGCTGGCGGATTATCTGGCGGAGTGGAAGATCCGCCAGATTGTGAAACAGTACTCGGACTTCATCCGCTGGCCGATCCGGATGGCCACCGTACGCACCGACACGGACGGCGTCACCACGCACGGAGTCGACACGCTCAACTCGATGAAGGCGCTGTGGGCCCGGCCGCGCAGTGAGGTGACCGAGGCCGAGTACAGCGAGTTCTACAAGCAGATCAGCCACGATGGGCTCGACCCGGCCGAGACGATCCACATGCGCGCCGAGGGCAATTTCGAGTACGAGGCGCTGCTGTTCATTCCGTCGCAGGCACCGTTCGACCTGTTCTCCCGCGAGTCCAAGAGCGGCGTGCAGCTTTACGTCAAGCGCGTGTTCATCATGGACGACTGCGAAGCGCTGATGCCGAACTACCTGCGCTTCGTCAAGGGTGTCGTGGATGCCCACGACCTGTCGCTGAACATCTCCCGCGAGATCCTGCAGCAGGATCGCCAGATCCGCGGCGTGCGCCGGCGTCTGGTCAAGAAGGTCCTCGGCGCCATCAAGGACATGCAGGCCAAGGACGGCGAGCGCTACGCGAAGTTGTGGGCCCAGTTCGGTCGGGCGCTGAAGGAGGGCCTGCTCCAGGACACCGACAACATCGAGGCCCTGCTGGAGCTGGTGTCGGCCGCCTCCACGCACGACGCGGAGAGGCCCACCACCCTGCGCGAGTACGTCGAGCGCATGAAGGACGGCCAGGACGCGATCTACTACCTGACCGGCGAGACCCGCGCGATGGTGGAGAATTCGCCCCACATGGAGGCCTTCGCCGCCAAGGGATACGAGGTCCTGATCCTGACCGACCCGGTCGACGAGGTCTGGGTCGACCAGGTCCCGGCCTTCGACGGCCACCGGCTGCAATCGATCGCCAAGGGCCAGGTCGACCTCGACGAGGCGACCGACGCCGGCGACGAGGAGGCCGGAGCCGAAAAGGCCAAGCGCGAGCAGGACTTCGCCGCCCTGCTGCCGTGGCTGACCACGACCCTGTCCGAGCAGGTGAAGCAGGTCCGGCTGTCGTCGCGGCTGACGACGTCGGCGGCGTGCATCGTCGGCGACGCCCACGACATGACCCCGACGCTGGAGAAGATGTACCGGGCGATGGGGCAGGAGATGCCCTCGGTCAAGCGGATCCTGGAGCTCAACCCGACACACCCGCTGATCACCGCGCTGCGCTCGGCGCACGAGGCGAACGCCGACGACCCCGCGCTGGCGGAGATCGTCGAGTTGGTGTACGGCGGCGCGGTACTCGCCGAAGGCGGCGACCTGCCCGACCCGGCCCGCTTCACCCGGCTGCTCACCGACCACCTGGCCCGCGGCCTGTAACCGGTGGGGGTGTGACCGCCCCGGCCCGAACGGCCCGGCCGGTCGCACCCCCGAACCCGCTCACCGGCGGGTCGCATCGTCTGACCGCTCCACCACCGGCAGGCCCGGATCGCTCGATCGCACACCCGGGACGGCCCCGCAACCACCGCCGGATGAGCGGGAGTTGCCGATGGCCGAGCAAGGCGGGGGCGCGCTGACGCGGGTGATGCCCGGCAGGGGTCCTGCCGGGCATCACGCGGTTCACCTCGGGAGATCAGGGACGCATTCAGCAGGCGCCGAGGTCCTGCCAGACACCCCACTGGCCGGTGGTGCCGGGCGTCTCGCCGAGCGTCCACCACTTGGCCTTCCAGGTGTGACCCTGGTGCGAGACCTGCTGCCCACCGGTGTAGACCGTGCCCGACGCCCACGGGGGTGCCGTGCACTGGTGACCGTTCCCGCCGGTGACGGTCAGGGCGTAGGTCGTGGTGTGACCGCCGGAGGCGGCAGCCCCGGCCACGGTGATGTTGTACGTGCCCGACACGGTCGCCGCGGTGGTGTTGACGGTGAGTGTCGAGGAGCCGCCCGCCGTCACCGAGGTGGGGCTGAGTGAGGCGGTGACGCCCGCCGGGGCACCGCCGACGGTCAGGTTCACCGTCTGCGCGGCACCGGCCGTCACCGCAGTCGAGATCGTGGAGGTGGTCGAGGAGCCTGCGGCGACGGACCCGGAGGCGGGGGTCGCCTTGACCGAGAAGTCGTTGGTCGGGTTCGTGGTGCCGCCGGTGAAGGGCGCGAAGATGTGGCTGAAGTCCCAGGTGTTCTGTGCGATGCCGGAGCAGTTGTCCGCGGCCGGCTGGTTCGGGCAGTTGCCGTTGTCGCGCTGGAGGGCCCAGAACGAGAGGGTGTCGATGCCCTTGGCGACGGCCCAGTCATAGACCTGGCGGGCGTTGGCGAGGCTGAACGTCTCGGCCGGCCCGAAGTCGTCGACGCCGATCATCTCGGTGACGCCGACCATGCCCCACAACTGCGCGGGGGTCTTGGTCGGGTAGAGCTGCGCGAGCGTGTTGTACAGGCCCTGCGCCGCGGTCTCGGTGTCGTTGGCCATGTTGTGCGTGGCGTTGTCGTAGTAGTCGAACGTCATGATGTTGACGACGTCGACCTTGGTGCCGTTGGCGACGGCGTTCCGGAGCAGGGCCACGCCGTTGGCCGCCGGGCCGCTGGTCGTGGTGGGCAGCGTGTAGGAGATCTCGATCTTGCGCCCGTTGGCCGCGGCCCAGTCCTGGACCTGTTTGATGGCCTTGTTCCGCCGGTCGATGCCCGCGGTGTTGTCGAGCGCGTCGACCTCGATGTCCATGTCGAGCCGCGTGACGTCATAGGTCGTGATGACCTTCTGGTACGCGGCGGCGATCTGGTTGACGTCGGTACAACTGTCGGCGATCTCGGTGCCGGTGGTGTCCGCCGTGTAGCCGCCGAACGAGGGGATGACGTCCCCGCCGTTGGCTTGAATCGTCTTGATGTCGGCACCGAACGTCGAGGAGGCGATCGGCATGCCGGTGTCGCCGTTCCAGTACGGCGTGCAGGATCCCTTGGTCGCGGTCTGGAGGAACGCCATGGTCAGGTGCTTGGCGCCGGATCGGGCGGCCAGCGCGGCGGGGCTGTCACCGGTCCACGCCTCGAAGTAGGGGGCGAAGACGTGGCTTGGGAGCGGAGTTGCGGCCTGGGCCGGCCCGCCACCCATCATGGTCAGGCTCACCGCCGCTGCGGTGGTGACGGTCGCGGCTACGGCCGCGCGGAACGTACGCAAGAGTCGCATGTGCGTCCAGTCTGTATACGTGGGGACGTACCGCCGATTCGCGTCGCACGGCGGCATGGGGTATGAGACAGCCCGACACACACGGAAGTCAATGGTCTGGACCAAAGTGGACTAGACCATTAATTTTCAAGGAAATGGTTTACCGTGCAAGGGAGTTGCCCGGCGCAGCGAATACCGTCGCCCCATTGTTTCGAGGGCCGGCTGGAAACCGCCGGTCCGGCCGCGCCGAACCCCGCCCGCGAGCGAGGACGCGCGGTCGCCGCGGCGCAATCCCGCCACGCCGCGCGGAGGACCCGCCGCCAGTCGTACCCGGGCCCTCCGCTGCGCCACCCGCGCCCGATGGCACGATCGGGCTGAACCGCCTGCGGCTACGCCGGGTTCACGTGGCGAACTCTCCGAGCCACTCTCGATTGAGCACGTACTTGGGCAGGTACGGCGATGTCGTGTCGACGTCGACGGGGAATCCCATGTCGTACGCGATACAGGCCATCGCCAGCGGGCCCAGTGCCACCCGACCGCGCGGCGCACCCGAACCGTCCCAATAGCGGGCATGGTGGGCGAGGGCTTCGGCGAGGGCCTCCGAGAAGGCCGCCTGGTCGTTCGTCAGCAAGCGGTGGAAGAGCGCCACCGGCTGGTAGTCGATCAGGTTGAGGAAGTCCGCGGGCGTGCGGGTGGCCACGTCGGGCCCGGACGCGTTCATGGTGGCGATCAACTTCTGGACGACATCGTCCGTGGGGCGCCTCAACCAATAGCTCTGCAGGGTGTCGATCCAGTGCAGGACGTAGTCGTCCACCGGTTCGATACGGCGCAACTCCTCCAGCGGCACTCGGCACAGGCCGGTCAACCGCTCCTGCTCACGGCAGACGACCGCGAGCCAGAAGGCGTCGAGCCAGGCACGGGCGCCGGCGTACGGTGCGGGGCCGGAGCCGGGCAGAGCAAGCTCGCGCTCGCCGACCCGGCACTGCACGGTCCCCTCCCGGGCGAGGGTGGTGGCGAACAGCGCGGAGCCGACCTGCATCGCGGTGACCCACGCCTCCCAGGTCTCCAACTTCGCCGCGCCGGCGTCGTCGGCGCAGCGTGCGTGCGCAAGGTCCACGGCCGCCTGGAAACCGCCACCGAAGCCACTCGTGTCGTGCTCCAACCGCGTGGTGAACTCGGCCACCGTGCGGGTGAGTTGCTCGACATCGACCGTGGCGTCGTCGACCTCGCGCGCCGGACTGCCGCTGCCGTCCCGGTCGCGCAGGCTCTTCATCAGATCCATCAGTTCCTGCGGCGGCACCACGGAGAACGTGCGCCTGTCGCGGTCGAAGGCCGTCAGCGAAACCAACCGCCCCCGGCACCACCAGTACAGCCTCGGGGACAGCGAGCCCGGGCCGTCCTCATACGCGCCCAAGGCATATGCACCAAGGTCGTTGACCGCATCCACGACCGTGCCGTCGACGATCGCATGGAACGCCAGCAGGTGCCTCGTGGGCACGGCCACCAGTGCCCCGGCCGCCGGCAACTCCCGCCCGGTGACGGCCCGGACCAACTCCGGCAGTTCCAGCGCCTTGCTCGCGACGAAGTGCGAGCCACCACTGACGGAGTGCAGCAGCGCGCCCTGCGGTCCGCGCACCTCCACGTGTTCCACCGGATCGCTCAGCAGATTCGCCCGTCCGGCCGCCCACAGCTCTTCGAGCCCGGTGCGTGCCACATCCCCGTCGGTCAGGATCCGCACCGAGCTGGGCGCGTCCAGGGCGAAGGCCACAATGAGTCCCTCGGCCACCGGGCGTACGTAGCGGAACCCGGACGCGGCATCCGCGGGAAAGAAGTCGTCGGGCAGCAGCCGCGGATAGGCCCGCCGCAACCACTCCTGCGCGCTCTCCTCACCCTGGGACGTGGTCTCCTCCAGGCTGCCGAAGTGCTGTTCCACCATCGCGGGCCAATGCTCCTCGCCCACCGCGCGACACCGCTGCGCCAGGTTCGTGAGCGGACCGAGACGGCCGGCGTGCTCCACGGCATCGCCCTCGACGGCCGGGCGCACACCATGCCGGGCCTGGAAGAAGTCGGCCGTCAACCCGCGCAGATACGCGGCCTGCCGCAGCGTCAGCATGGGCAGGTGGGGATCAGGTATGTCGTGTCGTGTCACACCGCGACTCTACGAAAGCGGTCCGGGCCGGCCCAATCCCATTCGCGCTGGACCGGCTGCGCGCACGGGCTCGGCAGCCGCCGCCGACCGGGACCGTGTCCACACCTGTTCATGCGCGATGTGGGCTTTGCCGGGCCGACCGCAGGAGCCGGTCGGCGAGTGCCGTCACGAGGTCGCGGAGTTCGTCCGGTCGCTCGATGACGAACGGCCGGTCCAGCGACGCGAGTACGGCGGGTAGCCAGTCGAGTCGTTCCACCCGCAGTTCGACCCGGCACCAGGGCGCCGGGTCCCCCGGGTCGCTCGCGGACGGCGACTCCGCCACGATGGCGATGCCGGCGGGAAGGCGGGTGCGGATCTCTGCGGCTGTCCCCTGCACGCGCACAGTCACGTCGTGCCGGTAAGGAGCGGTGGCGAGCCCGGTCAGGACGCGCTCCGCCGGGTCGAATCCGGCGGGTGGCTCGAACGTGCCGGGCAGGGCCCTCGCGTCGGCGATGCGATCCAGCCGGAACGTGCGCTCCTCGCCCACCGCGAGGTCCGCACCCGTCACGTACCACCTGCCCGAGTGGGCGACGAGCCCATACGGGTGCAGCGAGCGTTCGCTGCGCCGGCCGTCGGCGGCGCCGTAGCGGATCGAGATCGGCCGGTGATGGCGCACCGCGTCCGCGATCGCGAGCAGGACCGCGCTCTCCGGGGCGGTCGGCTCACCGGGCGGCGCGGTGAAGGCGAGAGAGTCGAGCACGGCGTCGAGCCTGCGGCCGAGCCGCTCGGGCAGGACGCGCCGGATCTTGGCCGCCGCCGTCTCGCTCGCCGTGCCGGTGGCCGTCATCAGGCCGGCCCGCCGACCCGCGACCAGGCCGAGCAACACGGCGAGCGCTTCGTCGTCGCTCAGCATGAGCGGTGGCATGCGGTAGCCGGAAGCCAACCGGTAGCCGCCGTAGCGGCCGCGCACGGACTCGACGGGTACGTCGAGGTCGATCAGGTGGTCGACGTACCGGCGCACCGTGCGCTCGTCGACGTCGAGCCGGTCGGCGAGTTCGGCCACGGTCCGGATGCCTCCCGCCTGTAGGAGTTCCAGCAGGGTGAGCACGCGCGCGATGGGTCGGGACATGGCGGAAAGTCTCCTGCGAATACCGGGCGGATTCTGTCCGGTATTGATCGTAGCGTGTGATCCGAGCACCGACCGATCAGGAGAAAAACCCATGGACTTCGTCTCGATCCGCATCATCACCGGCGATGTGGCCCGCCTCGTCGACTTCTACGAGCGCGCCACCGGCGTGCGGGCGAACCGGGCCACCGAGGACTTCGCCGAAATCAGGACCGCCTCGGCCACGCTCGCGATCGCCGGCGTCCGTACCGAGGCTGCTATATCTCGTCAAGCCGCTTGAGGGGTTTTCTGGTCACCGGCGTCTGCCGGCTGCTCGGATCGTTCGAGGAGCTTGAAGAGTTGG